>JBLHNX010000046.1:0-11823 GCA_047622125.1 Paracoccaceae bacterium
TCTTGAGGCGCTCGACGAGGTCTGGGAGGAAAGCGAAGTGCTGTTTGGCCCCGATCCCAATGCGGGCTGCCCACAGGTGCGCGATATGCTGTCGCGCATGGACACACCGATCAACCTGAGCCCGCGTCAAGCGGCAGAATAGGGAGACACGCATATGTTGCACGACATCGACTTTTTCATCTTTGGGGTCATGCCCTATATCGCGCTCACGGTGTTGATCGTGGGATCTGTTGCCCGCTATGAACGTGATCCATACACTTGGAAATCTTCATCCAGCCAGCTTTTGCGCCGCAAACAGCTGATCTGGGGTTCGATCTTTTTCCACGTGGGTATCATCACCGTATTTGGTGGCCACTTGGTTGGATTGTTTACGCCCGTAGCAGTGCTTGATGCGCTTGGCGTTCCATATGTTGCAAAACAATGGCTGGCCGTGATCCTTGGTGGCACGGCGGGTATCATTTCGCTGATCGGTGCGACGATGTTGATCCATCGCCGCGTGTTTGATCCGCGTATTTGGCGTCATACCAGCTTTGCCGACATTGGCATTCTTGTGCTGATCTGGCTGCAATTGCTGATCGGTTTGGCAACAATCACGCTGACATTGCAGCACATGGACGGCGTGGAAATGGTCCGCTTCATGACATGGTCGCAATCGGTGGTTCTGCTCAAAGTTAACGCTTGGGCGATGGTTGTAGATGTGCACTGGCTTTATAAGACGCACATCTTCCTTGGCCTGCTTATCACGATCTTGTTCCCGTTCACGCGCCTTGTGCACATGATCTCGGGCTTTGTAGCACCGTTCCGGTATCTGATGCGTCCCGGTTATCAGATCGTGCGGTCGCGCCGCCAGAAACCTCTTGCTGAACGCAAGACAACCACACCAGCGGAGTAAGTGCTATGAATGCAGCCCTTTTCCCCGATCTGGTCGTCAATGGTGAACTTGTGCCCCACGCTGTGGTGGCCGCCGAAACGCAAAACCATGAAGCGCCCAAAGGAAAACCCGGCATCGCTTGGCGCAAGGCCGCCAATGCTGTCGCGATCCGCACGCTTTTGCTTCAAGAAGCGCGGCGTCGCGAGATTGCCGCAACCCCCGAAGAGGTCGGACCGGGCCGCTTTGAAACAGACGAGGTGGCCCTGATAAGGGGCCTTCTTGACCAAGCCATCGAGGTACCTTTGCCCAGCGACGAAGAAGTGACAGCTGAATGGGTCAAAGACCCGTCACGCTTCCGCTCACCACCCCTTTGGGAGGTGTCACATATCTTGTGCATCTGCGATCCACGCGACGAGGATGCCCGCAACAAGGCCCTCGCGCGGGCCCGCGGCATTCAGGCCTTGGTCGAAAAATCCGACGCCAGAGGATTTGCTGCGATGGCCGCACGCGAAAGCGATTGCGGGTCCAAATCATCGGGCGGCGCGTTGGGTCAGCTTGGCCCCGGTGACACGGTGCCGGAATTCGAAGCTGCCCTGCGCCCACTTGGCGCTGGTGAAATGACCCGCGAGCCGGTCCTGACGCGCCACGGCTATCACATCATTCGCATGGACGCGGTTGCCGACGGCCAGGTGCTGCCGTTCGATACCGTAAAAGGCAAGATCGCCGAGGCCATGGAAAAAGCATCCTGGGCCAAAACATCCCGCGAATTCATCGCCACGCTTGTCGCGGATGCAGAAATCAAAGGGGCCGAGTTGACGGCAATCTGATTTGAAAGGTGTAAAGTGATGGAACGGGAAGACCCCAGCGCACGGATGAGCTCACGCGGGCAAGCGCGGCCCGCGGATCTGTTCACGAATCCGCTCAACTTCATCGCCGAGGACCACATGCGCGAGCGCGAAATTTGCGCGATGATCGATGCGATCGCCACAAATGATGTCCCTAACGAAGCTGACTGCGCGGCAGTGGCCGCTTTTCTAAGGTATCAATTGCCGCGCCACCTTGAAGACGAGGAACTGGATCTTTTTCCGATGATGTTGGCGCGCTGCGATCCCGAGGACAATATCGGGCCGGTCATAGAAAAGCTGCGGCTTGACCACGGTCATGCGGCTGTCGACACGCCGGAAATCCTGTTGGAGCTTGACGACGAGGCGGCGATCAAGACCGGGTTCGATGACGTGGCGGGTGCAAGATTACTGGCCTTTGCCAGTCATTCACGCCGCCATCTGATCCTAGAGAACGCTATTATCCTGCCGATTGCCCGTGCGCGGCTGACGGCCAAAGACTTGAAATTGATGCGCCAACACATGCTTGAAAGGCGCGGGCTTGATGTGCTGCTTGACCGGTTTGCGCCGCCTCAGCAGACAAACGACGACTGACAAGGAATACCTGACATGAAAATCGCATACACTATGGCCCCCGGGCGCGGCGACACTGATTTGTTGCTTTCTTCATTGGCCCAAGCCCTTGCAGGGCAGGGGCATCGCACATGTGGCGTTGTGCAGATCAACACAGACCGCCCCGACGAAGGCCCCTGTGACATGGACGTTCAAGTCCTACCAGACGGTGCCATCTTGCGGATTTCGCAGACCTTGGGGCGTGAATCTATCGGCTGCCGTCTTGATCCCAACGCGCTTGAAACGGCCGTCGGTCTGGTCGAGGCCAGCTTGGCGCAGGGGGCCGACTGCTTGATCATCAACAAGTTCGGCAAACATGAGGGCGAGGGTCGCGGCTTTCGCGCCGCAATAGCCCAAGCGCTGTCGCAAGATATCCCTGTGATTGTCGGGCTGAACACGCTTAACCAACCTGCATTCATGGAATTCTGTGGCGATTTGGCTGTTGAACTACCACCAGAAAAAGGCGCGCTAACGGACTGGATTAGCACGCAAATTATTAATGCGCGGCAAGCAGCCTAGCAGGGTATTTCGCACAATGTCGGGGGTGGTAGGCCCGGCAGGACTTGAACCCGCAACCAAAGCGTTATGAGCGCTCTGCTCTAACCAGTTGAGCTACAGGCCCCCCGTGCGTGTCGTATCACGGCGCGCGGGGTGGTCAAGACGCGGAAAAGATTTTCTTGGAAGATTGGCAGTTTCTGCTACCGTTGCAGTCACACCTTTGTTTTTGCTGAGAGGGGGAAATTTCCATGAAGTTCTTTTTGACTTGTGCTGCCACTATTTTCACAGCGAGCGCGTCGGCTGCTGCCGTTTCTTACTCGCCTTCGCCATCCGTATCATCTGGCGGAGACGGAAGCGGTGCGCTAGTCGTTTTGTTGGTTATTGGTGCGTTGTTTCTGATGAACGGTGCCCGCCCGACAACCACACGCAACACCGCGCCGCGCAATAGCGCCGACCAAGATGATGACATTATCATGAAGTTCTAAACGCGTTCAGGATGTAGCAAGCTGCATCTGGCGCAATGGTGTCAAAAGGTTTAGCCTGATGGCTGCTATATTGGCGAATTTGATTGTTCTGAAAGGGCAAATTCCTATGAGATTAATTTTGACTTGCGCGACGTTTATCACCACGGCGAGCGCATCGTTTGCTGGTATGCCAGTAAGTTGGGCACCTTCGCCATCCGTATCATCTGGCAGTGACGGAAGCGGTGCGCTGGTCGTTTTGTTGGTTCTTGGTGCGTTGTTTCTGATGAACGGTGCACGCCCGACAACCACGCGCAACACCGCGCCGCGCAATAGCGCCGACCAAGATGATGACATTATCATGAAGTTCTAAGAGCGTTCAGGATGTTGGAAACAGCATCCGGCGCAATGGTGTCAAAAGGATCGGCCCCAATCGCTGCGTCATCAAGGGTGCGTCGGTGGGGCCGTCCAACCCGAACGTCACCTTTTCGTCCTTGCGGATCAGATAAAGTGATCCAAATATCCAATCCCAAACCGCAAGAGACTGGCCAAAATTCTTGTTGAAATGCAAAGGGTTGGTCGAGTGATGCACTTGATGCTGCGCTGGTGAAATCACGATACGTTCGATCACCGGCCCAAAGCTGATCCAGATATGCGAATGGTGGAAATTCGTTACCAGCAGGTTGATCGCCACAACAAAGGCATTCGCGCCGGCAATTTCTGCCACAGACAGCTGTGGATTGACGGCACCAACCAACAGCCCGAATATCGTGCCAAAAATGACCGTATTAAGCGAGATCGTGACAAGACTGCCCACCGGATGAGCCCGAAACGACGTGAGCGGGGTCAATACCGCAGCACTGTGATGCACTGCATGCAAGGGCCAAAGCGTGCGCAGGCTGTGATGCGCGCGGTGGATCCAGTAAAGTGAAAAGTCATAAATCACGAACATAAGCAGGGCCATTGCGATAGGCGAAATCTGCGTCTGATCAAACACTGGTCCCGGTATGTTTTGCGCGACCCAAGCGGCAATAACCGGTATTGCCGCAAACCGCGCAGCAAGCTTGAAGAAGATCATGCTTTGCCCGATCAAAAGCAGGCTAATGTCGGTGCGCGTGGAGTGGTGGGACCAGATGTCCTTGGGCAGCAGAAACGCCCAGAACCCGCCGGCAATCCGCTTCCATTTGAACACGCCCCAGCCGATCAGCACAAACGATAGGATATAAACTGGCGACAAAATCCCTTGCAGCCCAAGAAACCCTGTCAGATATTCGCGTAAGTGTTCCATAGCGATAGAATTTCAGCCCTACAGCGCCGCGTCAAGTGGGACGGTTGCCCGACGCCGCCAAAAGCGGTATCGCCTGCGCAAGATGTATCAAGGGGATGTGACATGGCTGCGGATCACGGCAAGAACGGGCTGACTTACGCGGATGCGGGTGTTGATATCGACGCAGGCAATGCGCTGGTAGATCGCATCAAACCGGCGGCCAAGCGCACGCAACGGTCCGGCACAATGTCGGGGCTTGGCGGCTTTGGCGCGCTGTTTGACCTTAAGGGCGCGGGGTTTGTTGATCCTATTCTGGTTGCGGCCACGGATGGAGTTGGCACCAAGCTGCGCATCGCGATTGATACGGGCAATGTCGATGGTGTGGGGATTGATCTGGTGGCGATGTGCGTCAATGATCTGGTCTGCCAAGGTGCCGAGCCGTTGTTTTTCCTTGATTATTTCGCCACGGGTAAGCTTGAGCTTGATCAGGCCGCGCGTATTATCGAAGGCATCGCGACTGGCTGTGAGCGGTCCGGTTGTGCACTGATTGGCGGCGAAACTGCTGAAATGCCCGGCATGTATCCGGCAGGTGATTTTGACCTTGCAGGCTTTGCCGTTGGCGCGATGGAGCGCGGCACGGACTTGCCACGCGATGTGACGGCAGGTGATGTGCTGCTGGGGCTGGCAAGCGACGGGGTGCATTCCAACGGTTACAGTCTTGTGCGCCGCGTCGTGGATCGCTCGGGCCTTGCGTGGGGTGATGCCTGTCCGTGGAGCGACGAAACTTTGGGCGCTGCATTACTGACGCCAACGCGGCTTTATGTGAAACAGGCGCTCGCGGCGGTGCGGGCAGGAGGCGTGCACGCGCTTGCCCATATTACGGGTGGTGGGTTGACCGAAAACCTGCCGCGCGTGTTGCCCGATGGCATGGGCGCGACGATTGATCTGGACAGTTGGACGCTGCCGCCCGTGTTTGCGTGGTTGGCCGATCAGGGCGGCATGGATGCGCGCGAGATGCTCAAGACCTTCAACAGCGGTGTGGGGATGATGCTGGTGGTCGCTCCTGATCAGGCTGACGCGCTGGTTGCTCTGCTGCAAGCGTCAGGCGAAACGGTCTACCGTATGGGCCATGTGACCGACACGGCAGGCGTGGCCTACTCCGGCACGTTGCTGTGACAAAACGGGTCGCCATCCTGATTTCGGGTGGTGGCTCGAACATGGTCGCCCTGGCGCAGTCTATGGTGGGGGATCATCCGGCGCGGCCGGTTTTGGTGCTGTCAAATGACCCGAGCGCGGGTGGGCTAGCCAAAGCGCGCGACTTGGGGATCACAGCGGATGCGATTGATCACAAACGTTTCGGCAAAGACCGCGCCGCGTTTGAAGATGCTCTGCACAAGCGCCTGATTCAAGCGGCACCTGATATCATTTGCCTTGCGGGGTTCATGCGCATTCTGACGCCGGACTTTACGGCCAAATGGGAGGGGCGGATGCTGAATATCCACCCGTCTTTGCTGCCAAAATACAAAGGGCTGCACACCCATGCGCGCGCACTGGCGGCGGGCGACACAGACCATGGCTGCACCGTGCATCAGGTCACGGCGGCCTTGGATGATGGCCCGATCCTTGGGCAGGCGCATATGGCCGTGCAGGATGGTGATAAGCCCGACAGCCTTGCCACAAGGCTCCTCCCGCTGGAACACGCGCTTTACCCAGCAGTCTTGCGTCGTTTTGCCAGTGGTGACGCCACGCCGGTGATGCTGGGCTGACGCCCTTTCCTTTGGTGGGGGCTTGGCCTATCACTGGGAAAATCACAGGCGGAACGCGCGATATGAAGACGATCACCACAACCGAAGATCTTGCAGAATTTTGCACGCGGGCTGCTGCATACCCTTATGTGACGGTCGATACCGAATTCCTGCGCGAACGCACTTACTATTCCAAATTGTGCCTGATTCAGGTCGCCTTTGCCGGTGACGGCAAAGATGACGCGGTGCTGATCGACCCGCTGGTTGATGGGTTGTCTCTTGAGCCGCTTTACGACCTGTTTCGCGATCACGGTGTCGTCAAAGTGTTTCACGCTGCACGCCAAGATCTTGAGATTTTCTTTGTGGACGCGGGGCTTATCCCCGAACCGCTGTTTGATACCCAAGTGGCGGCGATGGTCTGCGGCTTTGGTGAACAGGTGGGATACGAAACCCTTGTGCGTAAAATCGTGCGTGAGGCTGTCGATAAAACCTCGCGGTTTACCGACTGGTCGCGCCGACCCCTGACGGATGCGCAAAAAACCTATGCTTTGGCCGATGTCACGCATCTGCGCGGCGTTTACGAATTTCTGTCAGCGGAATTGGCCAAATCGAACCGTCATAAATGGGTCGCCGAAGAGATGGCGATTCTGAATGCACCAGAGACCTATCGCGCGGATCCGTCGCGTGCTTGGGAGCGGATAAAAACGCGGACCAATTCGGGCAAGTTTCTGGCGATCGTGCGTGAATTGGCGCGGTTCCGCGAAGGCTATGCGCAATCGCGCAACGTGCCGCGCACGCGGGTCTATAAGGACGATGCATTGGTCGAACTTGCATCGACCAAACCGGCGAGCGAACAAGACCTTGGACGGTCGCGGTTGCTGCTGCGCGAAGCGCGCCGTGGTGAAATAGCCGACGGGATTCTGGCGGCGGTGCAGGTGGGGTTGAACACGAAACCCGAAGACATGCCTGTGCCCGACCGCTCGCGCGAGAAACTACAGGTGAATCCTGCGCTGGCCGACCTGTTGCGTGTGCTGCTCAAGGCCAAGGCCGAAGGCGAGGGCGTGGCGCAAAAGCTGATAGCCAACGCCGCCGACCTTGATCTGATCGCCGCCGGACAGCGCGATGTCGCGGCGATGCGCGGTTGGCGCAAAGAAGTGTTTGGCAATGACGCGCTACGCTTGTGCGACGGCAAGGTGGCGCTAGCTGCCAAGAATGGCAGTGTTATCGCCGTTGATCTTGACTGATTAGCGTCGCGCGCTGCGTGCGTTCTGCGCGCCCTGCACGCGGACAGTGCTTATCCCCGCAAGCTCTTGCGTAGTGAGCGTGTAAGCCGCGCTTATCTGGCGCGATCGTTCGCTGCCAACCGCCTGAAATCCTGCTGGAACTTCAGCGCGAAAATCAAGCGTCATGACGCCGTTCTCGATGCTTGCCAGCACCAGTTGAGCGTTGAAATACCCTTGAGTCGCGGCGATGCCCATAGAATGAACGATCGCACCGCCAGGGGCGCGATCAATGCGCAGCGTGGCGATATTTTGCACCAGTTGACGCCCCTCGACAACTTGAACGCGGCGGCCTTCGGGCACCAGCGGGCGAATCTCGGCCGGGGCCGTGGTGGCCGCATCAGCGGTACTGCTGCCAAACCAATTGAATGGATTGAGAGAAGATTCGGCAATTCGGGCGCATCCACTAAGGGAGACGGCGATGGCGGCAGACAAGAGCAGGGGACGGATCATGTTATGGACCTTTGTTCGCTTTGCCAATTGCTAGCCCATCAGGGCGCGCTTGAAAAGCATGCTCTGGACCTCGGTGGCGTCTCGGCCTAGATCGGTGGGAGCGAAAAGGGGAGCGATATGGCCACCGAAGCCTTTGAAGAAATTGCACAAACGTTTGAATTCTTTGATGATTGGGAAGATCGGTATCGCCATGTTATCGATTTGGGCCGCGCATTGGAGCCTTTGGAAGACGCATTTAAAGTGCCCGCGACCAAAGTGGATGGCTGCGCGTCGCAGGTTTGGCTGCTGCCAAAGATCGCGGACGGTGTGTTTTCGTTCCGTGGTGACAGCGATGCGATGATTGTGCGTGGATTGATTGCCGTGCTGGCAGCACTTTATAACGACGTCCCAGCCGGCGAGATCGGCGCGATTGATGCCCATGCTGAACTGGGGCGGTTGGGGTTGAATGACCATCTGTCGGCCCAGCGGTCCAACGGCGTGCGGGCGATGATTGAACGTATTCAAATGACTGCTGCGCAGGCGTGATATTTTAGGGGGCGCTGCCCCCGTCCTGCGGACTCCCCCGGAGGTATTTCTGAACAGAAGAATTACGTCCGCGGGATCGTGGCGAGTGTGGTGGCCAGATCGCCGTAACCTGTGGCGCGACGTTCGAATGTAAGGCCAAGACGGGCGGCACAGTCCTTGGCTTTGGTCGTGAGTGCCGGATCATCAGTTTGTGCCTGATAGACCAGCGTTTCGTAATTGCCGAAATACATGTCGCGCAAGTCAGGATGGCGATCAAGGCCAAGCGGTTTCCACACAAAGGCATCGAACTGGCGCACGAGGAAGTCCGTCAGGTAAAAAGCGGTGATCTCGTCTCGGGCGGCAAAAGCGTCATTGCCCTCAAAGAACGAATAGCAATGCGGGCCCTTTACCATTTCCACGCCAAGTTCCTTACACTTGTTCAATAGCTGCCCGCCGGTGCCGCAATCAGCGTAGACTACGAAAATATTTGCGTAGGCGTCGCGGTATTTTGCGACGGCATCGGTGACAGCGGGCGTGATCCGTTCGGGGTGATTGTGCAGGATCGCGGGCAGGCAGTGCAGATCGAGGTGGTCCCAACCATTAAGCGATTTCAGCGCCAGGATTTCATGCGCCAGCGCACCACAGGCCAGCAAAAGCACGCGCCCGTCGCCTTTGGCGGCAAGGCCGGTTGTGATTAAGCTATCGTCGTCCGGTTGCATGATCTACCTCTTCAAGAGAAAGGCCCCGCGCCATCATGTGACGCGAGGCCCTTTGGCGAAATAGTTCAGATTTCTTAGGCGCTTGCGCCTTGATTATGCTTGCGTGCCATAAAGGTTTTAGCGGTTTCAACTGCTACGGCCGCATCACGACAATAGGCATCGGCGCCAATGGCTTTGCCAAATTCTTCGTTCAGGGGGGCGCCGCCGACCAGAACAATAAAGTCATCGCGGATGCCCTTTTCGACCATCGTGTCAATCACGACTTTCATATAAGGCATCGTCGTTGTCAGCAGGGCGGACATGCCAAGAATGTCGGCATCCTCGGTGGCAAGCGCTTCCAGATAGGCTTCGACGGCGTTGTTGATTCCAAGGTCCACGACCTCGAATCCAGCGCCTTCCATCATCATGCCCACAAGGTTCTTGCCGATGTCGTGGATGTCGCCTTTGACGGTGCCGATCACCATTTTGCCGACGCGCGGTGCGCCAGTTTCAGCCAACAGCGGCTTGAGGATGAACATCCCGCCCTTCATGGCGTTTGCTGCCAGCAGCACTTCGGGGACGAACAGAATGCCGTCTCGGAAATCGTGGCCGACGATTGTCATGCCACCAACCAGCGCTTCGGTCAGGACGCGGTAAGGGGCCCAATCGCGCGACAAAAGGATATTCACGGCTTCTTCAATTTCTTCCTTAAGGCCATCGTAAAGGTCGTCGAACATCTGCGCGACGAGGTCTTCGTCGTTCAATTCGCTTAGGATGATGTCGTCTGCGTCAGACATGTGCCGCTCCCGCGTGAGTGTTTCTTAATGATCAGGATTGCGCCGAAACGTCGCAACTGGCTGAACCGATTGCGACACTGCCTGACCTGCAACCGACCATATGGCAAATGAAAATTCCGTGGGATCGTGATGCAGGCCTTTCATTTGTTCGCGTTATGTTCTAATTTCGCCTCATGCCAAATGACCCGCCACCGCTGCATGGGGCCGCCCTTGGGCGCGCAGCCCAAAGCAATAAGACCAATCGGTTCGAACCCTATACGCGCGTGGCGGTGGATGACGGATGGCTGCGCGAGGATGACCTGCCGCCTCTGCGCACCCAAGTACGCGACGAGGTGCCGCGACGGGTGATCTCGCGCAATACCTCGCCCGACCTGTCGTTTGACCGATCCGTGAACCCGTATCGCGGCTGCGAACATGGCTGCATTTACTGCTATGCACGCCCCGGTCATGCCTATCTGGGTATGTCGCCGGGGCTTGATTTTGAAACGCGCTTGGTGGCACGGCCCAAGGCGCCCGACCTGCTGCGTCATGAGCTGTCTCGCAAAAGCTATGTGCCGGATACGTTGGCGATCGGCACCTATACCGACCCTTATCAACCGATTGAAAAGGAGCGTAAAATCATGCGGGGCCTGTTGCAGGTCTTGGCTGAATTTCACCACCCTGTTGCGATCATCACCAAGGGTGTTCTGATCGAGCGTGACATTGATATCCTTGCGCCGATGGCGGCCAAGGGGCTGTTGCGGGTCGGCATTTCAGTGACAACTTTGGACGCTGCGGTATCGCGCGCAATGGAGCCGCGCGTGCCCGCGCCCAAGCGGCGATTGCAGGCGATCGCGCGGTTATCTGATGCGGGCATTCCGGTGCGGGCGATGGTGTCGCCCGTCGTACCGGGGCTGACGGATCACGAAGTAGAGGCGATCTTGCAGGCCTGCGCTGATGCGGGGGCAGTGGCAGCCAGTTCGATTGTGCTGCGCCTCCCGCGCGAGGTGGCGCCGCTGTTTGAGGATTGGGTGCAGGCACATTTCCCTAACCGCGCGGCGCGCATTATGGGTCGTGTGCGTGACCTGCATGGGGGCAAGACATACGATCCGGCATTTGGCACGCGCATGACGGGGCAGGGCGAATGGGCAGCACTGTTGCGCGCGCGTGTGAAGCTGGCGACGGCGCGGCTGGGGTTGGATCGCAAGCTTGCCCCGCTGCGCAAGGATTTATTCGCGGTGCCGCCGAAAGCAGGGGACCAGTTGAAACTGTTTTAGCTGCGGCGGCGTCCGCGACGCGGTGCACGCACAGGGCCTGCACCATCCGTGCCATCGGAGGCTGAGGAGAACGCGCCCAGTTTTTCGGTGATTTGATCAAGCGTCGGGCGTGGCCCATTTGGACGTGTTTCCAGTGCTTTGCGCATTGCGCTGAGGTGCTCTGGCATGGTGCCACAGCAGCCACCGATGATTGTCGCACCTGCATCGCGCGCCAGCACGGCGTAATCGGCCATCAAGTCAGGCGTTCCGTCGTAGTGGATGTGTCCGTCGTGATATTTCGGGATGCCGGCGTTGCCTTTGGCAATAATCGGCTGTTCGGGCCCGACGGCGGCAAAGCCCAGAATCGTGCGCATCAGATCGGACGCGCCGGTGCCACAGTTGGCCCCGAAGCCGAGGGGTTTATGCGTCAACTTGTTGACCATTTTCACCATTTCGGCGCTAGTCAGCCCCATCATCGTGCGTCCGGCGGTGTCAAAGCTCATCGTGCCGCACCATGGCATATCGGCAAGAGCAAAGGCCTCGCTCGCGGCGATGAATTC
>JBLHNX010000047.1:0-11693 GCA_047622125.1 Paracoccaceae bacterium
TGTTCATCACGCTGCCCAATACCAAGATCGAGTTGCTTTACCCGTTGGGTGACGCCAGCCCGATCAATGGGTTTCTTGACAAGAACCCATCGGGGGGCATTCACCACATTTGCTACGAGGTCGAAGATATTATCGCCGCGCGCGATCATCTGACCCAAACTGGCGCGCGGGTGCTGGGCACGGGCGAGCCAAAGATCGGCGCGCACGGCAAGCCGGTGTTGTTTTTGCACCCCAAGGACTTTAACGGCTGCCTGATCGAGCTAGAACAAGTCTAGCGCTTTCGGGACACCCGGAGCCTCTGGCAGAAGTTATTTTGGAAGAAAAAGCGGGCAGTCCGCAGAGAGGCAATAATGGGTATTACATCGGCTATCGTTTTGTTCGCAGTGGTCTGGGCAATGGTATTTTTTGTCGTGTTGCCGTTGCGCATGACCACGCAAGGTGAGGCGGGCGAGGTTGTTCCGGGCACCCCGTCAAGCGCGCCCGCAGATCCGCAGCTACACCGCAAAGCCAAGATTACCACGATTTGGGCGTTCCTGATCTGGGCGGTGATTGCCGGAGTCATTTTGTCGGGAGCGGTCACGGTCCGTGATCTGGACTGGTTCGACCGGATGGCGACGCCTGCGGTCAGCGCTGACTAAGGCGGTGATACATATGCGTGAAAGTCGCAGCCCCGAGGATTGGCACAAAGAGGTTGAGGACCGGAATCGTGAGTGGGATAGCCATGAGGCACCCCGCAAGCCAGATTTCATTGCCGTGGCGGCTGCGTAACGCGCGCGCACCGGTCCGCCCTTCGCGGCGTGTGGCCGCAAGGGTGAAGTATTCCCGCCCCAGCAGAAAACCGTTCAGCGCGTAAAAGATGAACGGCGCGGCGAAGGGCAGCATGATGTAAAGCATAAGTGCCAACAGGTTCCCGCCGATCAGCACGGCGAGAAAACTGAAGGTATCCGCGATTGCCGTGCTAAGCGGCATTCTTGGTGGGGCAGGCAGATGTGGAAAGTGCTTGCCCTCGACTGCCTGGGCGACGTCATCAAGAAAGATTGCGGTGATTGCGGATGCGACCGGGATCATCAGGAACACCCATGCAAACAGGCTAAGTGCGGCCGTGATCACGCCAAGGACATAGGACAGCCAGGCGACCTTGCCAAAGAACGGCAGGGAGACGTTTTCGATGTCGATCCATGCCAGCAGTTGCCACAGCCCCAACCCGCTGATCACGAAAAGCCCCAAAGTCAGACCGACGCCAAGCAAAAGCACGCGCCGGAAGCGGGCGTCGCTGAATTGCGCGAGAGCTTTGGAAAAATCCTGAAAGATCATGCGTCGATCCATGTGACCTTGGCGTCCAGATCAGGGCGCGGGCGTTCGGGCGGCGGATTTGTTTGTGTGCCGATATGGATGAAACCGGCGACAGATTCATGTGGCGCAAGACCAAGGCCCGTCTCATTGAAACCGCGATCATGCGAGGCCCAGCCCGAGAGCCAGTTTGCGCCCCAGCCAGCGGCGAGCGCGGCATTGAGCAGCGAAAGGCAGACCGCCCCGGCGCTATAGGTTTGTTCAATTGCGGGGATTTTGGCCGATATCACCGGCGCGCTGATCACGGCGACGATTAGGCCCGCATCAGCAAAGGCAGCGTGCGCTTTGGGGATTTGCGCGGCGTCGATATTAAGCGCGGCGGCGCGGCTATTCACGAGGGCTGCGAGGCGGGGCAGGGCAGCACCTTGCAACACGATAAACCGCCACGGTTCGAGTTTGCCGTGATCCGGCGTGCGTGCAGCTGCTGTCAGAAGCGTCGTGAGCCCCGCACGATCGGGCACCGGCGTCGTGAGCGTTTTAGCTGGGCGGGACCGCCGTGTGAGCAGGAAGTCGAGGGCGGCTTGATTGGCGGCTGGCATGGCGGCTCCGGTCATTGGTTTGTCATGACATAGGGTTTCGAGCGCGCGGGTTCTAGGGGCGTTTCATTGTAGCCGAGCCGACGGTTTGATACGGCTTGATACGACTGGGCAACGACATGCAAACAAAGGACAGATGATGATTGAACGGATCGAAACGGGCGCGCGGTCGTCCAAGATCGTTAAACACAACGGGATTGCCTATCTGACGGGCCAAGTGGCCGAAGGTGACACGATCCAAGTGCAGGTGCGGGCCTGTCTGGCCAAGATTGATGACCTGCTGATCAAAGCCGGATCATCGCGTGAACAGATGTTGCGGGTGACGGTTTGGCTGGCGGATATGGACGACTTTTCCGGGCTGAACGAGGTCTGGAACGCTTGGGTTCCCGAGGGCCACGCACCTGCGCGCGCCTGCGTGAATGCGGAACTGGCACGGGCCGAGTTGAAGGTCGAGTTTATGGTAGATGCGGCGTGTGATTGATGGATGGGGGGAGGGCCTGTTCTGAACCCATACTGGAAGAATTGAGCGTCGCAGCGAAAGGCGGCTGTCAGGACACTGGCAAGAACTTACCGCGAGAGTTTGGGTTTGAAACGGGGGTTGTGGGTGTTCCAAAGGCGAGGGTTTTTGGAACGGAGGTTGTGGTAGGAGGATTTCTGCCAAAGCGGTCGTTCGTGCAGAGCGCAGCGAAGGTCTCGAAAGAGCCCATTCTGGCTGTCGCTGCGGGGTGTTTGAATAGCTGCTTACCGATACGATCAAAGCTCTGTGCAAGAAACTTGAGATTCGTAAATCCCACATTTTTTTTGGTCAAAATCTTTCGCGTATTGTGCGACCGAAGCTTTGGGGTAGGGCTGCATCACATCCTTGGCACCGTCAATGTTGTGTTTGGCCATCCGACACTCCAGCCTGTGCCAATCGGGATCATCATCGGGTCTCAGGAAAAATGTGTGCTTGGCTGGGATCAAAGTCGAGGCTGGCAACTGTTCCGGCGATTTGAATGCTGTCCTCGGCGAGGGCTGCGATGATCTTGCTGCCGTCGGCAAGTGCAATGTCGATCACGGTCTCGCTGCCAAGGCGTTCCGTCAGAACGACCTTGCCATGCAGCTTGCCTGTGCCGTCACCGGCAGGGTGCAAATATTGCGGACGAATCCCCATCGTCGCGGTCTGACCGACGCTAAATGTGCGTCCCTTATGAGGTACATCGATTTGATCGAGCGACGCGTTGCTGACCGACACGCTCGTATCGTTCACAGCAAGCACTTCAACATCGAGGAAATTCATCGACGGCGCGCCAAGGAAGCCTGCCACAAACAGGTTGGCGGGCTCGTGATACAGTTCCATCGGAGCACCCGTCTGCATGACTTTGCCGTCCTTGAGGACGACAATTTTATCTGCCAATGTCATGGCCTCGACCTGATCGTGGGTCACGTAGATCATCGACGCGCCAAGGTCTTGGTGCAGCTTGCCGATTTCCATCCGCATGTCCATGCGCAGGGCAGCATCGAGGTTGGACAGCGGTTCGTCGAACAGGAATACCTTTGGGTCGCGCACGATGGCGCGGCCAATGGCAACGCGCTGGCGTTGACCGCCGGACAGTTCGGACGGGCGGCGATCCATCAGATGTTCCATTTGCAGAACTCGGGCCGCCTCGGCAACTTTGGCGTCTTTTTCCGCTCTTTTCATCTTGTTGATCGTCAGACCAAAGGCCACGTTTTCGCGTACCGTCATATGCGGGAAAATCGCGTAGGACTGGAACACCATCGCGATCCCGCGTTTTGAGGGTTCAAGGTCGTTGACTCGCGTATCATCGATTTCCATCGTTCCCGATGTTATGTCCTCAAGCCCCGCAATCATGCGCAACAAGGTGGATTTGCCGCAGCCCGATGGGCCGACAAAGACGACGAACTCACCGTCCTCAACATCAATGTCGACGCCTTTTATAACCTCGACCGAGCCGAAGCTTTTGCGAATGTCGCGCAGTTTTACCGTTGCCATATCTTATTCCGCCGCTTGTCTGTTGAAGCCAATACTTAAATAGCCATCTTCGCCGATCACGACCGGTTCAGGGTCCATGATGTGGCCAATGAAATCGACGCCATCGGGGCGATCCGCAAAGCCGAGGATGACGAGACCGTCGCCGGTATCGACGATCCGTGCAGCGTAACGCCTGCACGGCAGGTCACCGTCAAGGAAACCCGGAGCTATGCGCCAAGGCCCACGGGGGCTGTCGCCAATCAGGTAGTGGTTTCCGCTGACAGGGCCGCCATTGGTCACCCGCGCGCGGTCTTTAGAAAAATGTTCAGCGGCCGTGCAGAATAAACAATACCATTGCCCATCCACCCCAAACACCTGTGGTACTTCAAGTTGGCCATAGCCACCCGTGAAAACAGGGGGTTGCAGCGTCCAGTCATATCCGTCCGCAGAGGTCGCAAAGCCTATGCATCCGCCTGAATTGGGTTCCAGAACATCATCGGCACGGGCCGTGAAATACATTAGCCAGCCGTTTCCGTAAGGATCACGCATAACCCATGGGTCGCGCATGGCCCGGTCATGCCACTTGCCGGTATGGTTAGCCTCATAGTGGTGGGCGTTCGGCCCATCCAGATCAAGCAATAGCCCGTCCCCGTTCACACGGGTCCAATTGTGAAGGTCTGTTGATGTTGCGTGACCAATCCGCTGGAACAGGCCGTTTTCTTCCCGACAGGATCCGGTGTAATAAAGATGCCATAACCCGTCGTCGCCTTTGACGGTTGACCCTGTCCATGTTGTATAATCGTCCCAGGCCGGTCCTTTGGTCGGTTGGAATGTTTCCCCCAGATGGGTCCAGTTCCTCAGGTCCGTCGACGTGGCGTGTCCGTAGCTTACATTGAAGTGTCGCAATTCGGGATCACCGATAGAGCGCGGCGCCTTGAGGAAGAAGCCGTGCCATTTGCTGCCATCATGGACGTACCAGCTGTCCCAGATAAAATGATCTTTGAGAGCAAGAACCATCGTTCAGCCTTTCACACCGGTTGAGGCAATCGACGCAATAAACGAGCGTTGCAAGACAAGATAAAAAGCAAGAACCGGGACCGTGATGACGGTTAGATAGGCCATGATTTCCCCCCAAGCGGGGTTGAGTTGGAAGAAATACTGCAAGCCAACCATCACCGGACGGTAGGTTTCTTGCTGCACCACGATGAGTGGCCAGAGGTATTGATTGTACATCACAAGGAATTTCAAGATCGCGGCGGTGGCGATAACAGGACCGGCCAGCGGCATGACCACCTGGCGGTAAATCTGCCACCACGATGCGCCCTCAACGCGGCTGGCCTCGATCAGATCGTTGGGCAGGTCTTTGAAGAATTGAACGAACAAGAAGATCGTCAGCCCGTCTGCGATCCATGGGATGATCTGCACATGATAGCTATTGAGCCAGCCGATTTCGAACCCGCCGAACCCGACCCATGGCAATTGGCTGACCAGCAGCAACAGCGGAATGGCGATGGTTTCAAACGGGACGATCAATGTGGCCAGCACAATTGCCAGCAGCACATTGCGGCCTTTCCAGTTCATAAACGCAAAGCTGAACGCCGCGAGCGAGCAAAACAGCAATGATAACAGCACCGTCACACCGGTCACGAAGACTGAATTGAAGACAAACAATGCGACAGGGGCGCGCTGGAACGCGGCGAAATAGTTGTCAAAGCTCACATCTCCGACGGGCAAGAAAGCCCGAACGCTGGATGTGTCGCGCAACAGTTGAAGGTCAGGCTTAAAGCTCGACATGACCATGAACAGCAGCGGGAAGATGAAGATGATCGCGATAAGCGTCAGCACCACGTAGCGCATGGCCAGACGCAGGCCGCGGTTGTCTTGGGTAATGGCAGCCATCTTATTTCTCCCGTGTGAGGTAGCGTTGGATCAGGCTAATCGACAGCACGATCACAAAGAGGATCACCGAAATTGCCGAGCCACCCGAAATATCCTGTTTTCCGTAACCGCGTTCGACGGCTTGGAAGACGACTGTGGTGGTACTGTCCAAGGGCCCGCCATTGGTCATGACGTCGATCTGACCGAACAGGGCGAACGCCTGCATGGTGATCACGATCAGAACAAGCACCGCCGTGTTGCGTAGCCCCGGCCATGTCACATATCGGAAAGTCTGCCATTTGGATGCGCCTTCGATGGACGACGCTTCGTACAATGTGGGAGAGATCGTTTGCAGCCCTGACAGCCAGATCACCATATGAAAGCCAACCGCCTGCCAGATCGACATGGCCTTGATCGCGCCAAGGGCGGTGTCGGGGTTGCCCAGCCAGTCGCGCCCTTCAAACAGGCCAAAACTAAAGAATGACAAAATGGAATTCAGCAGGCCATCCTCAGCGTACAAGAACCGCCAAAGGAGCGCGACCACGATGATCGACACGACTACGGGCATAAAATAGATCGCCCTGTAAACATTGATACCGCGTAGACGTTGGTTGATCAGAAGCGCAAGCCCCAGTGCGAGCGCGCCCTGCACGGGGGCCACCACCAGAACGAACATCAGCGTGTTGCGCAGCGATTTCCAGAAAACCACATCGGTGGCGACGACAACTTTCGCGGTGTCTCCCGAATGAAAGCGGAACCATTCGCGCATGCCCGCATATTGCGGATAGTCGGGGTTGTTGCGGGTGAATGTGCGCACGCGAGGGTATTCGGGGTTTCCATCCGTGTCGCGCACCACCGCACCAGCATCGTCGACTTCTGGTTCGATCGACAGCACCGAAATGCTCAGCAAGTTGCGGTAGTTGTCCAGCCCAACAAATTCGGTTGGGTTCGGGGAAATCAGGCGCTGGTTTGTCAGCGACAAATAGAAGGCGAAAAAGAAGGGCACCACAATGAACATTGCGAGAAGGCCAAAGCCCGGCAAGGCAAAGGCCCAGCCCGCGCGGTTCGATGTTGTCAGCTTGGATGCCATTGTCTTGCTCCTTCAGAAAAAGCTTGGGGGCGACGCAGACGCCGCCCCCAAATAGGGAGGTATTAGTTGTGGCCGTAGCCGCCGTTGCGTTCGATGTCGGTGTTGATCTCGTCAACAGCCGCATCCAGCGTGTCAGCCACGTCTGCGCCGTTGGCGATATCGGCCAGCGCCTTTTCAAACACCTTCGCTGCAACCACGTAGCCCGGCGACACAGGCCGCACGAGGGCCTGCTGTGCGCTCAGATCGAAGTAGGCAACCATGGCGCCGCCATCGGCATAGTATTCGGTCATCGCCGCTGCAGATGTTGTCGACGGGATCAGGCCAATGCCATCAGAAAAGGCTGCCAGATACTTGTCCTGCAAGGCAAATTCGATGAAGGCATTCGCACCCTCTGCGTTCTCGGACGTCGCAGCAATGCCGAACTGCCAAGAGCCGGCACCGATCACGCCGCCATTGCCAAAGTCAGGCGCCGGCAAGAACACGAGGTCATCAACGCCGCCATCCAGTGTGGCAACGCCAGCCCAGTTACCGTTCCAGCTGAAGCAATATTTGCCGTCGATGAAACCAGTGTCACGGTCGGCCGGATCTTGCGATGTCCCCGGTGTGTAGCCTTCGGTGAACAAAGACTGCCACCATTCACCAAATTCCACGGCCGCATCGCCGTTCAAAGCGCCTTCAGCCGTCTGGTAGGTGGAGCGATCAACAATGTCGCCACCGAATGACTGAAGGAACGGGCTGAATGCATAAGGATACCACTCACCCGTCCATGCCATGCCAACATCAAAGGCATATTCGCAGGTGCCAGATGCTTTAGCCGCTTCGAGTGCGCCCATGAATTCGTCCTTGTTCCAAGGTGCATCCAGTGTGGGTGTGCGCAGGCCAAGCTCGTCCAGTGTAGACTGGCGCGCATAAAGCGACACAGCAGCATCCCAAAGACCAACGGAATACAAATCACCGTCCCAACGGCCGATGGTTCCCGGAAGGAAGTCAGCGATGATGCTTTCATCAATGGACAGCGGCTGCATGTAGTTGGCCCATGCCCAGTTGGGCATGACAGGGCCGTCAACGTCGATGATGTCAGGCAGGTTGCCTGCAAGCGCTGCAGCCACGATGGAATCGTTGTAGCTGCCCTGTGGGAACGCTTCGAGGCTGACGTTGTAGTCGGCATTGGCTGCGTTGAATTCGGATACGATCTGATTGATGATCACGCTTTCCACTTCATTGCCGCCACCATGGTACCACATGGTTAGATCGGTCTGCGCCGCAGCCATGCCAGCCAGGCATGTCGATGCGGCAAGCGCACCTGCAAGAGTTGTTGTCAGCTTCATTTGGTCGTTCTCCCTATTGACGAAAGTTTGGTGATTGGGGTTGGCAAATTCTTTACGGAATTGCCGGGGGTAACGGAGCCACTGACCAAGATTGGGGCAGTAGGCGCGTCGGTGGTGCCGTTGATCATGCCCAACAAGAGGTCCGTCGCGCGTATGCCGATGGCGGCATAGGGCAGTTCGGCGGATGTGAGCGTTGGATAAAGCGTCTGTGTTATGAGCTTGTGATTGTCATAGCCCGCAACCGAAAGATCATCGGGCAAAGACACGCCGCGACTGCGCAAAATGCCGTAAGCACGCATCGCCATACGGTCGTTACCAAAGCAGATGACGGTCGGTGGGTGCGCCAGAGCAAGCGCGCGGTCGATGGCATCCCAAAGCAATTGCACTTCGGCGTCGCTATCTGCTGAGTCGATATCAGCAGCAATTAACAGGGACGGATCAAAAGCCACGCCTGCCTGCCCCAGTGCGTCGTGGTAGCCTTGTGTGCGGTGGATCGTTGCGTCCAGTCGCGGGCTGAGCGTCAGATAAGCAATGCGGCGGTGGCCCTTGGCGATCAAGCTGTTCACCAGATTGAACTGTCCCTGATAGTCGTTGGGCAGCACGGCAGGCGTGCCGATGTCATCGTAGCAATTTGCCAGTACCAGCTTGGTGGACGGTGAAACCACTGGCAGGATCACTTTGCGATGGTGATCTGCCGCATAAATAATGCCTTCCACGCGGTGTTCCTCGAAAGTGCGGATCAATTGTGGGACGCGGTCCATCTTGCCGCCAGTGTCGGCGATTAGTAGCGTCTTGCCGCTTTCCTCCATCGCCTTCTGAATGCCCTGAACGATAAACAGATCAGGCAGGCCAGAAACATCCGTACGGCTTGGGGACAGCGAGATAGCGCCGGTGATCAGCCCCACCAGACCCGACTTGTTAGACCGCATGGCGCGGGCGGCTGTCGAGGGCACGTAACCGAGTTCGGCAATTGCCCTTTCGACGGCTTCCTTGGTGGATTTCTTGACGGCCCCATCGCGATTAATCACGCGGCTCACGGTTTTGGGCGATACGCCTGAAACCCGTGCGACATCATAGATCGTTGCCATGTGACGTCCTCCCAAACTTCCGCGGGCAGCACCAGAGAATCGGTTACGCCCTAAATGACACCGATGTCATGACACCGATGTCATACCTGTGTCAAAAGAATTTTTTGCATGAGAGATTGCCGTGCCAATGCGACTCGCCTGAAGCGCGAAGCAAGTGGAGAAGGCGCGTCGCTGCACTTTTTACGTTACGAGCGAGACGCAAAAGTCATGAAGCGGCCGTTGGTTTGTTTGCAGCGAAATGGTGTTTTGTCCGCCTGGCCGTCATCTAAACATTTTGCAGCGAATGTCCCCTCTGAGCCCACTTTACCGATTTTCTGTAGTGCAGCTAAAGTCCGCTTTCGGGAAACAGGCGAAGTTGCCCTCCGAACTTCGGCCCAAACCTGATGGGGTCGTCTAATCGGGAAGGGTTTTGCAAGCCCTTTTTGCAAATCTCCACTCCCCGGAACCACAACAGTTCCAGCGTCACAACATGGTTTTGAGCTTGGCAATCCTTGTTTACACGCCTTGAGTTTTCGTTTGCCTGGTGCAGGGTCGTCTTCGCGGTCGACACGCAGTCGCCGCATGATGGGTTTTCGCGGGAAGGGCCTCCAAGGTGGATGACGCACTCTGCTGAACCAGCTGTGCATGCCATCAAACGGAATGGCCTGACCCACGTCCAGGCAGGGACGTCTCGGCGCGCTCAGAACTGCAAGCGCTATTGGTAAATTACTGCGTTACTTTTGCGTCGATGACCTCGTTGAACGCTGTGCCGGTCTTGAGCATCGCATGCATTGTGACCGCAAGTTTGCGTGCGACGGCAACTGCAGCGCGTTTGAAGCCTAGGCGCTCCCTGAGCTTGAGCCCCCAGCTTCGCAGGCCGCTCTGTGCTGAACTGCGGGTTAAGATGACAAGCGCGGCCTCATAAAGTAATCCTCTCAGATGACGATCGCCGCGACGAGATATTCTGCCGCTGTAATCAACTTCCCCAGATTGGTATCGTCGGCTCGTCAAACCGAGCCAAGCCCCAACAGCGCGTGAATTCTTGAAATTACTCGGATCCTCAATGGCCGTCGCAAATGAGGTTGCGGTAATTGCGCCTACTCCTGGGACGGTCATGAGAAGCCGACAAGCATGACTTTTACGAGCCGCCGCGAGCAGCAATTTTGTGAGATCCGCAGCGCGCATCCGGATGTCGTGCCAAGCATCCAACATCGGCAACAGAATGTTTGATAGTTCGATATGGTCTATCAGAAGTCGGCGGGCATTTGCTTCGAAGTTGCGGCCTTTGCCCGAAGGCACAATCAATCCAAATGTCTTCATGAGCCCACGGAGTTGGTTTGACAGTTCAACAGTGATCCTCACCAGTTTGGTTCGGGCGGCGACCAGCGAGCGGGCCAGCATACTATCAAAACCCTTCACTCGAACCTCTCGATAGAAACCGACTTCGGCTAACTGAGCCAAGCCATCCGCATCATTTGCATCCGTTTTGTTCGCGGCCATGTCGAGAGCGGCCTTAGCGTGGCGTGCATCTATACAAATGGCAGGCAATCCTTCTTCCTTTAGAGCGTGATAAAACCACACTGACAGGGGCCCAGTTTCAAAAACCACCCGCACGACATTGGGTGCGTGCTTCCTAACTATTTGCGCAATTCGCGATGGATCAGAACTGCACTTTCCGCGCCAAACGCGCTCACCTGCGCGCCTAATGGAAATCGCAGTCTCTTTCATTGATACGTCGAGTCCGATATAATCGCCCATGGCTGTTCTCCAATGATGCTTGGGCCAGACACCTCGTCATGAGCCCGCAATTTCATCTTATCGGGGAACAGCCACCATCAATCATTTTTGAAGTTTCATGGCGACTCACCCCGCGATTACACCATGTGGATGCCCCCACTTACCGGCATCGTAATGTGCCACTGTGATGTTTCAGAAAGCGTCACTCAAAGGGAGAGCATCCATGTCAGAAGTTACCATGATCGGCATAGACCTTGCAAAGCCCCGCCGCATGTGTGTCATGCTGCCACAGCCGACATCGGATCCCGATAATCTTCCCGTTTCGTCAACATCGTCCAAATCGCGCGCGCCATCTTGTTGGCCAATGCGATTGCTACGAGCATCTTCGGTTTTCGCGCTGACAAACGGGCAAGCCACGAACCCTCAAGGATCGATTGACGCCCCATCCAGTTCAATCGTGACATCGCTCCTATGATCAGTAATCGGCGAATGTCGGCCTGACCTGCCTTTGAGACGCGACCAAGTCGTTCCTTGCCACCTGAAGAGTGTTGTCGCGGGACCAGACCGAACCAGGCTGCAAAATCGCGACCACACCCGAAGCTTTCCACCTCTGGGGCAAAAGCCTCAATGGCCAGCGCAGTCAGTGGGCCAACGCCAGGCATGGTCTGCAGCCGTCGCGCGGTATCTGTTTGTGCGGCCAATTTGACGGCCCTTTTTGTTTTGGCATCAATCCGG
>JBLHNX010000048.1:0-11666 GCA_047622125.1 Paracoccaceae bacterium
AAGGACCGGCTGGATGCGTATGTTGCGGATGCGAAGCCGGATTCCTACAAAAGCGCAGTTGTGGCGCATCTGGGCGTTGATCTAACGCCACCTGACGCGGCCAGCTTGCCCAAATCACTTGATCTCACGCGTCCCTATTTCGTCACCGTTGGCACGATAGAGCCGCGCAAGAACCATGGGCTTTTGCTAGATGTCTGGGAGGCGCTGGGCGCTGATCCGCCGCGTCTTTTCATCTGTGGGAGCCGAGGGTGGCAAAACGAAGATGTATTTGCGCGGCTTGATCGCGGGATCGAAGGCGTCACAGAGCTGTCGGGCCTAAGTGACGGTGCTATAGCCGCGCTTTTTCAGGGGGCGCATGCGATGTTGTTTCCGTCTTTTGCCGAAGGGTTCGGGTTGCCGCCCATTGAGGCCGCAGCGCTGGGCACCCCTGTGATTTGCGGTGACCTTGCCATTTGGCGCGAAGTGCTTGGAGACACGGGCGTTTACCTCGACGTCACAGACCGCTATAAATGGCAAAAGGCAATTATTAAGATCGCAGAGCAGAAAAACACCTCTCCTAAAGATAAGATGGTTGCTCCAACATGGGCGGATCATTTCAAGATCGTGTTAAGTATGACATGATACGGCGGGAGGGCGAGGCTGAACACCTCTGAGGATCAAGGGAAGTAGATGGGCGTCTGGCAGTCATATCGGCTCAGGTTGCAGCGTAAGCGCTGGCGCATTCGCGCGTTCCGTAAACGTCGCCAACTGAAATCCGTTCAGGACCGCACGAAGCAGATCAAAAAGGGCGATATTCTTGTCTTTTCGACCCTTCGCAACGAAGATATCCGCCTGCCGTATTTCCTGAAGTATTACCGCGAGATGGGCGTGAACCATTTCATCATGGTCGATAACGACAGTGATGA
The DNA here is from genome assembly GCA_047622125.1 of Paracoccaceae bacterium. Taxonomy (GTDB): domain Bacteria; phylum Pseudomonadota; class Alphaproteobacteria; order Rhodobacterales; family Rhodobacteraceae; genus SW4. The sequence continues at coordinate 906 of JBLHNX010000048.1, forward strand.
CGGGGGCCGTGCATATTTGGCCGATCAGCCTGACGTGTCACTTTGGACAACCAAAGGCAGCTATAAGCGGGCCCGATTTGGTGTTGACTGGCTGAACTGGTTACAGATGAAATATGCCCATGGGCACTGGTGTCTTGTGGTCGATCCAGATGAATTCCTGGTCTACCCGTTTTGTGATACCCGCCCGCTTCGGGCGCTGACGGATTGGCTCGATGCGTCATCGATCAAATCATTTGGTGCGATGTTGCTTGATATGTATCCCAAGGGTCGCATTGATGATGTGCCTTACCAGCGCAATCAGAGCCCGATGGACATTGCCATGTGGTTCGATGCGGGAAACTATTCGATCTTTAAGAACAAGAAGTTCGGCAATTTGTGGATTCAGGGTGGACCACGGGCGCGCAAGTTTTTCTCTGACCAGCCTTGGCGCGCGCCTGCCTTGAACAAGATACCGCTGGTAAAGTGGAACCGTAACTATGCCTATGTCAGCTCGACCCATATGGTGCTACCGCGCGGGCTGAACCTTGTTTGCGACGAATGGGGTGGCGAGAAGGCGAGCGGTGTTCTGCTACACACCAAGTTCCTTGATACCTTTAGCGTCAAAGCGGCCGAAGAATTATTACGCGAGCAACACTATGCCAATTCGCACGAATACAAGGCCTATACGTCTGGCCTGTCGGACGACCCTGAGCTGTGGTGCAAGTGGAGCGAGAAATACATCAATTGGCGACAGCTTGAGATTCTAGGCCTCATGTCCAAGGGAAACTGGGCATGACCGTCGGCATTGTCATGCTGGTGCACGATGCTTTGGACCGCGCCGAACAGGTGATCCGCCATTGGAACGCCGGTGATTGCCCTGTTGTGATTCATGTGGACAAATCTGTCGATCGCAAGACCTACGACCGCTTTGTTGCTGCCGTCGCCGATCTGCCAGATGTCCGGTTCTCTAAACGTCATCGCTGCGAATGGGGTACATGGGGCATCGTCGCCGCGTCGCAATCCGCGTCCGAAATGATGCTACATGCCTTCCCGCAGGTCCGTCATGTGTATTTGGCGTCGGGATCGTGTATGCCGCTGCGCCCTGTAAAGGAAGTCCAAAGCTATCTGGACGCGCGCCCGCGCACCGATTTCATCGAAAGCGCGACAACTGCGGATGTGCCTTGGACAGTTGGCGGTCTGGATCACGAACGATTTACGCTACGCTTTCCGTTCTCATGGAAAAAGCACCGCTTTCTGTTTGACCGGTATGTTGAATTTCAGCGCCGCTTCAAGCTTTATCGCAAGACACCTGCGGGCATCGTTCCACACATGGGAAGCCAGTGGTGGTGTTTAACGCGGCAAACTCTGTCGGCTATCCTGCAAGACCCTGACCGCCCGACTTATGACCGATATTTCAGCAAGGTCTGGATCCCGGACGAAAGCTATTTCCAGACTATCGTGCGACTTTATTCGCAGAACATCGAAAGCCGCTCACTTACCCTGTCCAAGTTCGACTTTCAGGGCAAACCACACATCTTTTACGACGACCATCTTCAACTTTTGCGTCGTTCCGACTGCTTTGTCGCGCGCAAGATTTGGCGTCACGCGGATCGGCTTTACGATACGTTCCTTGGGGATGATGTCGGTGCCATGAAGGGTGCCGAACCGAATCCCGGCAAGATTGATCGCATTTTTGCCAAGGCCGTCGACCGCCGCACGCGTGGTCGTGCCGGCCTTTATATGCAAAGCCGTTTTCCCAACGAAAACTGGGAAAACGGCTTTACATCCGCGCCATATTCGATGCTTCAGGGTTTTGGCGATCTGTTTGAAAACTTTGACGCATGGCTGGCCAAAGCAACCGGCGCGCGTGTGCATGGCCATCTGTTTTCCCCGGATCGGGTTGAATTCGAAGGGCGTCAGGAGACGTTTAGCGGGGCGTTGTCCAATAGTCCTGCCATGCGCGACTACAATGCGCGTATGTTCCTGGCCAACCTGATTTGGAACACACGCGGCGAACGCCAATGCTTTCAGTTTAGCCCGCGCGACAGCCAGATTATTAACTGGGACATCGCCAAAGATCCGAACGCGCAGATCAGTGTGATTTCGGGCGCATGGGCTGTGCCACTGTTTCAGTCCAACCGCAATTTTGCCGACCTACGCGCCGAAGCGGCGGCGCTGCAAAGAATCGAGAGCGATCACCTAAATGTCCTGCGGTCGCCTTATGTCAAAGCGCGCATCCGCATCTGGAGCATGGCCGACTTTGTCGAAAGTCCGATGGAAGCTTTGCAAAGTATCGTGGATGAAATGGGCGGCCGAAGCTTGCGGCGGCTGGCCGAGGCACCACACATGGTTGATTTGTCAGGCTTCGGTCAGTTTCTACAAAACCTCAAGAATCAGGGAATGCATCCTTACTTGATGGGTGATTTCCCTGCGGAGGCTGCACCCGACAACGCACAACCCAAACCTCGAAAACCATATTTGGTTAGGTAAAGCATGGCGAATTTTGACTATTTTGTAGTGTTTGCCGAAATGCGGACAGGGTCCAACTTCCTAGAAGCGAACATCAACGCCTTTGAGGGACTGGCCTGCATGGGCGAGGCATTTAATCCGCATTTTATCGGCTATCCAAATCGCGAGGAAATTCTTGGGGTGACCCAAGCTGAACGCGATGCTGATCCGGAAGGGCTTGTCAGCCGCATAAAGGACAATCCTGATACTCTTACAGGGTTCCGGTTTTTCAATGATCACGACCCGCGCTTGCTGGACATATGCCTGCCCGATCAGCGTTGCGCCAAAGTGATTCTTACCCGCAACCCCGTAGAAAGCTATGTCAGCTGGAAGATCGCGCAGGCCACAGGCCAGTGGAAATTAACCAACGTAAAACATGCACGGGCCGAAAAGATTACTTTTGATGCTGCCGAGTTCGAGGCGCACCTTGCTGCGCTGCAAAACTTCCAAGTGCACCTTCTGAATGCGCTTCAACGTTCCGGTCAGACGGCATTTTATGTCGCGTATGAAGACCTTCAGGATGTTGAGATCATGAACGGACTCGCGGCGTATCTGGGGTGTGATGCGCGGCTTGCTGCGCTCGACAAGAGCCTTAAGAAACAAAACCCAAGCCCGATGTCCGACAAGGTGATGAACTACGAAGAAATGGAGGCTGCGCTGGGCAGACTTGATCATTTCAACCTGACACGCACCCCCAGCTTTGAACCGCGACGGGGTCCGGCCGTGCCGACGTTCATCGCCGCACCGCAAAGCCCGCTTTTGTTCATGCCTGTCCCGTCCGCGCCGTGCGATACCGTGTGTCAGTGGTTGTCGGCCATGGATGGTCAAGACGACGCGGCTTTGGTGACGGGATTTAGTCAAAAGACCGTTCGCCAATGGAAACGCCAAAGACCGGGGCATCGCAGCTTTACGGTTGTGCGTCATCCGGTCGCGCGAGCACACGCTGCGTTTTGTGACCGTATTTTGCAAACTGGGCCCGGCTCGTTCCTCGAAATACGTGCAACCTTGCGCCGTCAGTTCAAGCTGCCCATCCCCAAGGAAATGCCCAGCGAAAGCTATGATCGACAGGCGCATCGCGCGGCGTTCTTGGCATTTCTCGATTTTCTTAAAGGCAACCTCGCGTCGCAAACCGGTATTCGTGTTGATGCCACTTGGGCCACCCAAGCCGAGGTGATGCAGGGTTTCGCAAAATTCGCCGTACCCGACATCATCCTCCGAGAAGACAGCCTTGGCGAAGATCTTGCAATCTTGGCTGCGCAAATTGGCAAAGAAACGATGCCACAGCCCGCTGATGTGACTGATCCACACGCAGCACAGCTGGCAGATATATATGACGACGAGATCGAATCCGTCGTTCGCACCGTTTATCAGCGCGACTATATGACATTTGGCTTTGGAGATTGGGGCTAGGGCTAGGCGGCTTGTGAAGCGTGTTCTTCTGTCAGGATCGAATGCAGCGTGTCAGATTCGGAATTTGCCCGCAACTTAGCGCAGATATCACCGTCCCGCATGGTGCGCGCAACAAGCGCCAGCGCCTTGAGGTGTTCGGCACCTGCGGCGGCTGGCGCGAACAGTGCGAAAACAAGATCGACGGGCTGACGATCAACAGAGTCGAAATCGAGCGGTTTTTCCAAACGAACGAACAGACCACGAACCGTGGTGATGCCAGAAAGCCGCGCGTGGGGCAGGGCCACACCGTGTCCAACGCCTGTCGGCCCAAGCGCTTCACGCTCCAGGAGGGCTTCAACTACATCTGTTTGGCCAAGGTCAAAGCAATCTTGCGCCATGAAACCAAGATCATGAAAAAGGCGTTTCTTACTGGTGGCGGCGCCTAATACCTTGACGCCGTCCAACTGCAAAATTTGTGCTAGCCGCATTGCTCTTGTCCTTTAGCCGAACAAGTGCCGACCGTTAGCCTGTGTTGCGGGGATCAACCCAGCCGATGTTGCCATCGTCGCGCCGGTATACAACGTTGACTCCGCCATGTCCTTCATTTCGGAAGACCAAAACCGGGGCATTCGCCAGTTCCATCTGCATAACCGCTTCGCCGACTGATAGCGAAGGGATCTTCGCTTCCATTTCGGCCACGATCATCGATGTGACGTTCTCCGGTTCGGCGCCTTCCGACTCATCCGATGCGGCGAGGATATATGAGCCTGCATCCGAAAGTTCAACAGGCTGTGAACGATCCTTGTGATGGTCTTTCAGCCGGCGCTTGTAGCGGCGCAGCTGTTTTTCCATCTTTTCGCTACAGCCACCAAAAGCTGCATAGATTTCAGTGGCATGGGCCTTTGACTGTGCCGTGAGTCCAGTAGACAAATGCACAACAGTCTCGCATACAAATTCGTGCCCGCTCTTAGAAAAGACAACATAGGCGTCGGTCGGTCGACCTGCATATTTCTCGAAAATCTCTCCCAATTCGGTTTGCACATGAGTTTGTAGCGCTTCGCCAATGTCGATTTGTTTGCCACTGATTTGATACCGCATCGTTCCTCCTTCGTATTTAGGCACGCGCAATTCCTTAAACGGGCCAAGGCCCTCCGCAGAATCGCAGGTTACGGGTTTGATGAAACCAAGACGTTCCTATGGCGCGGTACAGGCGGGAAAGCCTGCATCGTTGTCCGAGGGAAAACCAAGTATTTCATTGCAATCATTTGGCGACAGATTGGTAATGGTGTCAATGGGCGGCGGCAAAAATCAGCCACAACAATTAGTTAACGCGGAAGCTTTGGCCAAGGTAAACGCGGCGCACGTTCTCGTCCTGAACAACCTCGTCGGCGGTGCCGCTCATCAAAACTTTGCCGTCGTGAAGGATATATGCGCGGTCCACAATCTCGAGGGTTTCCCGCACGTTGTGATCTGTGATCAGCACGCCGATACCGCGTTTCTTGAGGTCCGCAACAAGATGGCGAATTTCGCCCACGGCGATTGGATCAACGCCGGCAAAGGGCTCGTCTAGCAATACATACTTGGGCCCGGCAGCAAGGCAGCGTGCAATTTCAACGCGCCGTCGCTCGCCCCCTGACAAGGAAAGCGCTGGCGCACGGCGCAGGTGTTCGATCGAAAATTCGCTGAGCAGCTCTTCGAGTTTTTCACGTCTGGCACGGCGATCCGGTTCGGCAATTTCCAAGATCGCGAGGATGTTGTCTTCGACCGACATACCCCGAAAAATCGACACTTCCTGTGGCAGATACCCGATGCCAAGCTTTGCGCGGCGATACATCGGGAGCGACGTCACATCACGCCCGTCGATAATCACGTGCCCACCTTCCGGCGTAACAAGCCCTGCGATAGCGTAAAAGCAGGTTGTCTTGCCAGATCCGTTAGGACCAAGCAGCGCAACAACCTCGCCGCGCCCGAGCTGCATCGTTACATCGCGGATCACGACACGCTTGCGATAGCTTTTGCGCAAATTCACAATGCGCAGGCCAAGATCGCCATCCGTTACAGTAAGGTCGGGCTTGTCAGTCATTAATTGTCAGCCTGCTGAAACACCGTGCGCACCCGTCCGTCTAGCCGCGAGGTGCCGTCTTCAAGGTTGACGACCATGCGGTCGGCCGCCATCGCGCTTGCGCCCTGGGTCACAAGAACTTCACCGCTCAAGATCATCTCGCCCGCGTCGAGGTCATAGCGTGCGGTCTGTGCCTCGGCTGCTTCAGTCGCGGTGACGATCGTTACGCCTCCTGTAATCTCTAGAAACCGAATGTCGCCCGTTTCCGCGTCATAGCTGACCCGCACTTGCCCTGCTGAAAGTCGTAAGTCGCCTTGGCCAACCACAACGTTCCCGTCAAACAGTGCTAGCCCTGTATCTTGATCGACGCTCAGACTGTCAGCGCTGATTTCCATAGGGGCCGATGGGTCAGCGTTTATCCCCCCAAGGGTTATGGCTGTGCCTTGCGCGCTGGCAGGCAAGGTAAGAAATGAAGCAATGACGAAGGTGGCGATGCGCAAAATATGCAATTGAAAATTCCTTATTGCTGCGGTGTGTATATCAGGCGAACACCCTCGTTGAAAAGCATCCGCTGACCATCGCCACCTTCAGGCGTTTCGATGATCAACTGTCCTGCCGTCAACGACCCAAACGGCGCACGCACTTCTAACGCGCCATGCGATTCAATCCTGCCCGAATTGAAGGATGCTGTAAGCCCACTGGTTTCCATTTCGTAACCTGAAGATGTCACGATCCGCGTCAGACCATCAAGCCGTGTAATGCGTTGGATTGTGTCGATCATACCTTCGCCAGCGCTGATTTCGATATGTGTCCCATCGGCAGCATCAATTTTGGCATTCGGTCCACTGATTAGAAAGCCACCATCACCCTCAATCGGGCGTGCTGACAACGCTGAAATCGAAATAACCGACCCGTCCTCGGACATGCCCGTGAAATTAGGCAATGCAATGCGCGGCTCGCGTGCAATCGCTTCGATTTCAGCAAACGGAATTTCGGATTCACCGCGGGGTTTGCTTGAATACAGGAACAACGTGGACAAAAGCGCGAGCGCCCCCAAGGGCAGCATAACCTTAAGCAAGGCTACGATTTGTGAATAGAGATTGTCTGCAGCCACCCGCCTAGACCACGCCTGCCCGCAGGCAATCATGGATGTGCAGAATGCCTTTGGCGTTCCGCGAGCCCTTGGGGTCAACAACGAACAGACAGGTAATTTTTTTGTCGTTCATGATCGCTACGGCTTCCTCGGCAAGGGAATCAGGACCGATGGTTGTTGGCGCCTTGGTCATCACTTCGCCAGCAGTCAGGTCAAGCAAACCGTCCATGTGCCTGCGTAAGTCGCCATCGGTTACGATACCGCAAAGGTAGCCCTCATCGTCGAGAACACCAACGACGCCAAATCCCTTTTGGCTGATAGTTAGCAAAGTATCGCTCATCGGGGCTTTGGCGCTGGCCAGTGGCAGGGCATCGCCGCGATGCATAAGATCGCCAACTTTGGATAGACGCGCGCCAAGTTTGCCACCGGGATGGAACTGGCGGAAGTTTTCGGGCGTGAATTTGCGATGCTCCATAATCGCGACCGCTAAAGCATCGCCCAGCGCGAGCGTCATTGTCGTGCTGCTTGTTGGGACCACGCCTGTGGTGCAGGCCTCGGGCACCATGGGCAGCAAAATACCCACATCCGCCTGATTCATAAGCGTGCTGTCGGCACGGCTCGCGACACCAATCAGCGGAATGCGAAAGCGGCGGGTGTAGGCAACCAAATCAGCGAGTTCGGGAGTTTCGCCTGAATTGGACAGGACCAGCACTACATCGCCTTCGGTCATCATTCCAAGGTCACCGTGACTGGCCTCGGCTGGATGAACGAAATGCGCAGGCGTGCCGGTGCTTGCAAATGTCGCGGCCATCTTGCGCGCGATATGTCCCGATTTACCCATGCCCGATACGATCACGCGCCCTTTGGCATTCAGCAGCAATTCAACCGCATCGGCAAAGGGTTGCGATAGCCCCGCGGCCAATGCGTTCAGCGCATCCGCCTCGGTTGAAATGACGCGGCGAGCGGTTTCAATGAATGTGTCCGAGCTTGCCATATCAGTGCGCAAAGATATCTATTTCGGGCCAGCCGGTCAGGTCCAACTGTGCGCGCATCGGCAAGAAGTCAAAGCAGGCCTGTGCCATTTCAGTGCGGCCTTCGCGGGCAAGGCGCCTGTTCAACTCGTTCCGCAGCTTATGCAAATAAAGCACATCGCTCGCGGCATAGTCCAACTGCGCGTCGGACAGATTTTCGGCGCCCCAGTCGCTTTGCTGTTGGTGCTTTGAAATATCGACACCAACCAAGTCCTGAAGCAGGAATTTCAATCCGTGACGATCGGTAAAGGTGCGCACCATTTTGGACGCGATCTTGGTGCAGTAGACCGGCGCCGTCACGACACCAAAAGCATTCAGCATCGCCGCAATATCAAAGCGGCCAAAGTGAAACAGTTTCAGCACTTTGGGATCGGCCAGCATCTTGCAAAGATTCGGTGCCTTGGTTTGGCCTTTGCCGACCTGAACAAGGTGGCAATTACCATCGCCGCCCGACATCTGGATCAAGCACAGTCGATCACGATGCGGGTTCAGGCCCATCGTTTCGCAGTCAATTGCCACAACAGGACCAAGGTCCAATCCGTCAGGCAGGTCATTTTGGTAAAGAGTGTTGGTCATGGGCTGCGTCAATTCATGAGTTAGGTGCCACAAAGGGCGCTGCCAAGTCATATAGCAGCCCCCAGCCACATCACAAGCAGACGGGATCAGCGGCCTCTCCGATTTGGCTTCAGACAGGGGCCACCTTGCTTGGCCCCGGATGGGACATAGGCGGGTGTGGATGGGCGCGCGCTGCATTTGTCCGGCACCATTCAGGCTGGTCAGCACATCAATCCATGGGAGCAGGTGGATATCGAAATACGATCACGAGAAAGCCCTCATCAACGACAACCCGATGCACTTCATCGGTGGACCGAAAGACCAGTCGGGGATCAAGGGCAAATGTGGTCATCTCATAAGTGCCGTCCCGAACGGCATCTATCTCGCTCAAAACCGCGTCCCGGGCAAGGAAGTAGGAAACGCCGATATCATCGAAGTATTCCTTGAACCTTCCCGTGCTACGGACGTCTTCCAGGTAGCGATAACTGTTCGCCAATCCGTCAAGGTTGATCACAGGTATTGATGAGAAGTACCCAATCTTCCCTGCGTCAAATGTTGCTGCGATATCACCAGGTTCGGCAATCTCACCCAGAAAAAGCCCCAGACCCGAGAGCTTATGGATCTGACCGCGGTCATTGACCCGATCGATTATCGATGTCGTCCCATTCAAGGTGTCTTTGAATTCATAGACCACGATCAAGAGACCAAATACGCAAAGAACCATGGCCGGTGTGACTGGCAGTCTTGGCCATCGGATTCTCGCAATAAGTGTGGCAAAAATCCATGTGGCTACGCCGGTTACCGCACCTAGGTACCAATTGAACGCATTGGACGCTCCAAAGCGCAAGTAGAGGTAATAAAGGCCAATGCCCAGTGCTGCGAGAAGCAGTGTTGTTCCCCAATCGAATTTCCCGTTTCTTAGATTCATGACCCCCGCAACTACGGCAATAGCAGCCATCAAAGGCGGCAATAGAAAAGCAGCTACGAAGGGCGGACTGTAGCCGTGAGTGATTGTCCTCAGGGATACCTCCCACGGCATTCGGAATGCCCATTTCACGGCACCGCTGACAGGGGTCATGTGACCGGTCGTTGTAAGATTGATCGCAAGATAGATGGAACAAAATACAAGGGGGATCGCGAACAACGAAATCCATACAGATGGAATTCGCCTGACCGAAGTGACCGATATTGACCATGCTGCTGCCGCGATGGCCGTCGGCATCACAAGTACTACCGTGTCGAGCCGCGACAGCATCAGTGCCGTGGCCGCCACACCAAAAGCCAGATTTCGGATAGGTGCTGAAAAGCCCGACTGGGCCGCCTGACGAAATGCATCGTAGAAGTAGATGGCTGCCGCGAATGCCAGGGTGCTTTCCATTCCGGGGTTGCCCAAGACATTTTGCAACCAGCTATCCGACGCTATGAAGGGAAGAAAGAGCACGATGACCCAAACGGGAGCAACTCCTATTATTTGCACTAGCTTGCCGAATGCAATCAGTAACAGAGCAATATGGAGAAGGTAGATCGCGTTCAAATAGAACTCAGGTGCCACCGAAGTTGAAATTCCGCTGACGAGGAGGAAGTACAGTGGGTGGAAACCGTTTGTAGGATTCAAAGTATCGAATGTGGCCCATCCGAGTTCCACAAAGTTACGCGCCGTGACACTATAGTAGAACGCGTCGTCCTGCATGACCCAGGCAAAGTGCGGATCCGAAGCCACGAGCCCGAACCACGCCAATGGCGCGAATATGGAGACAATGATAAGCGCAGCGATCGCCCGCTTCCATCCTAAACTTTTTTCTAGCCCTATCACCTCCGCTCCCTATTTCAATTGCTCCCCATGTAGCAACTTGAATATTGAAGCGGTTCTTCGCGCGATCGGGTCCGTCCTAGAGTTTATAGTCATTTTCTTGCCCGCGCACTTAAGCCTCAGAGCATCTTTTTTCATAATGAAATGGTGCCCAGAAGAGGCAATCAGTAGTTCAACGTATCCATGCAATTATAGATACTTACGCTGTGACCTGCGCCCCAAGTTCCCTCCAGCTTTGCGCGGAGTCCTTGGGTTTAAATCTTTGGCGTTAAGCCGCCATTTTGTCCATTGCCTTTCTCTGCAAAAATTCCATCGGGGCCAGGTTCCCCAAGGC
>JBLHNX010000049.1:0-11656 GCA_047622125.1 Paracoccaceae bacterium
TCCGCATGTCAGAGCAACTTGCCACCCTCGCCGAACAACTTCTTAGCGCTGCGCGCAAAGCAGGCGCTGAAACCGCTGATGTGATTGTTGTCGATGGCACGTCTGTTTCGATTGACGTGCGCAACGGTGCGCTGGAACAGGCCGAGCGTAGCGAAGGCGTGGACATTGGATTGCGCGTGCTAATCGGGCAACGGCAGGCAAATGTGTCGGCTTCCGATACGCGTCCCGAAACGATGCAGCAGATGGCAGAACGTGCCGTTCTCATGGCGCGCGAGGCCCCCGAGGACCCGAATCTTGGCCTCGCCGACGCCACCCAGTTCGCCATCGATACAGATATGACACGGCTTGATCTGTTTGACCCAAGCGCTGAACCTGATCCCGCTGAACTGCAAGATGCCGCTGCCCGCACAGAAGCTGCCGCGCTGGAAAACTCGGGCATCAGCCAAGTGCAATCGGCAAGCGCATCCTATGGCCGCCACCGCGTGCATCTTGCCACCAGCAACGGATTTTCCGCCGGATACGCACGTACAGGCCATAGTCTGTCTTGCGTGGCAATCAGCGGCACGGGCGCGAATATGGAGCGTGACTACGACTATGACAGCCGTGTCTACGGGAGCGACATGCGCGAACCCGACGACATCGGCGCTGAAGCTGCACTGCGTGCCGTGGCCCGTAGCGGCGCGCGCAAACCCAAAACAGGGGCCTATCCGGTGTTGTTTGACGAGCGCATCGCCAGTTCTTTGATCGGGCATCTTTTGTCGGCGGTGAACGGCGCGATGATCGCGCGCGGGTCAAGCTGGCTGCGCGACGCAATGGGCGAACTGGTCCTGCCCAAGGGACTGAATGTGATTGAAGACCCACATCGCCCCCGCATCGCTGCATCACGACTGTTCGATGGCGAAGGTCTTGCGACTGCCAAGCGTGCCATCGTGGATGACGGCGTTCTTATGGGATGGACCCTTGATCTGGCGACCGCCCGGCAATTAGGCATGTCCAGCACCGCCAATGCATCGCGCGGGACATCATCAGCCCCGTCACCAAGCCTGACAAACATCGCCATGACGCAGGGCGAAAAATCACCTGCGGAATTGATGGCCGATATGGGAACCGGCTTGTTGGTCACATCGATGATCGGATCGACGATCAACCCGAACACGGGCGACTATTCACGCGGGGCAAGCGGCTTCTGGATTGAAAATGGCGAAATCACATACGCCGTCAATGAATGCACGATTGCCGGAAATCTGCGCGATATGCTGGGCCGTCTAATTCCGTCCAACGATGCGCAGTCACACCTGACGCGGGTCGTGCCATCATTGCTTATCGAAGGTATGACCCTTGCAGGCGACTGACCTTGAGCTACTGATCGACGCCGCGCGTGCTGCGGGCGAAATTGCGACGGTTCATTTCAACGCATCGCCCGACGTTTGGGACAAGCCAGACGGCGCGGGTCCCGTGACCGAGGCCGACCTTGCTGTCGACGCGATGCTGCGCGCGACGCTTTGTGCGCAACGCCCCGACTATGGTTGGCTGTCCGAAGAAACCGAAGACAGCCCCGCCCGCCTGAGCACCGACCACCAGTTTATTGTCGACCCGATTGATGGCACGCGCGCTTTCATCGAGAAAAGCAAAGATTGGTCGCATTCCTTGGCCGTGACACATCACGGCGAGGTGACAGCTGCAGTTATCTACTTGCCGCTGCGTGACATGCTTTTTGCCGCGCAAAAAGGCGGGGGCGCAACGCTGAACGGCGCGCCGATCACGACAAGCAAGGTAACCGCGCTGGACGGCGGAACCGTGTTGGCCGCACGATCAAATATGGACAGTCAAAACTGGCGCGCCGGTGTGCCGCCCGTAAAACGCCACTTTCGCTCCTCTCTTGCGTATCGCATGGCACTTGTGGCCAACGGACAATTCGACGCCATGCTGACCCTGCGGCCCACCTGGGAGTGGGATATCGCGGCAGGCACTCTCATTGTAACCGAGGCCGGCGGTGGTGCAACGACCCGCAAAGGTGCGCCGCTATGGTACAATAATCCACACCCGCAACTGGACGGCATCGTCGCTGGTGGCGGGCTTCATGCGCCATTGCTGGCAGCCCTTGCCTGATTGCTTTACCGCATCACCGCAAAGCCCTAAGTTGCCCCCGAACACATAATGAACAAGAGGTTCCGATGACCCAACGCCTGCACCTTGTCTTTGGTGGTGAACTGGTCGATCCGACCAAGAATGCATTCAAAGACGTCGATAATATCCATATTGTAGGGATGTTCCCCGACTATGCAGCGGCTTTTGACGCATGGAAAGACAACGCCCAGCGCACCGTAGATAACGCCCATATGCGCTATTTCATTGCGCATATTCATCGCCTGCGCGACGAAGGCATCGAGGCGTCCCCGACCGAAGAACTGGGCAGCTAGGCCCTATCCGAGCAATGGCGCGCGCTCTCACGTTTAGAACCCTGCTCGGACAACGCCCGGCAACGGGCGTTCATGAACACGATCGCGCGTCGCGCCCCATAAGGCCGCGTGGGCCGCTCGCTTGGTTTCATATCGGCAAGAGCGGAAATCATCGTGCGATCACCGCACTCGCCGAGCGTTTCGCGAGCGATGGTGATCAGGCTGTGTTCTTGGTCACTGGATCGCTCCTTGATCCTGGCGTTCAATCCACGTCTCCGCATGTGATTTTCCAGCACGAGCCACCCGATACCCAAAGCGGCGCGCGTGATTTTCTGGACCATTGGCAGCCCGATATGGTGTTCTGGATGCAGGATGCCCTGATGCCGCTACTTCTCGCGGAATCTGTGGCAAGGGGGTGTGTCCTGATCGGCTTGAACGCACGACAAACGAGCGCATCAGGCTGGTCCGGTCCTTGGAAACGATCCGCCCCGCACGCGCTGGTTTCAAAATTCAAAACGATCATGGCTGTCGATGATGGGGCCGCTGCCCGGTTGCAACGCGTTGGATACAGGTCTGACCAAATCCAAGTCACCGGCCCACTTGAAGAAGAAAGTGTCGCGCTGCGATGCAATGAAGCAGAGCAAAACGCGATGGCCGCACTACTTGGCGCACGGCCCGTCTGGTTTGCTTCGGACCTCGCGACTGCCGAGGTGGCAGAAATCGCCCAAGCATATCAACGGGCGAGCAAGCGGGGGTATCGCTTGTTGATGGTGATCACGCCGACCGACTTCGCCGATGTGCCCGCGATCGCAGATGACGTACGCGCGCTTGGGCTGACGGTTGGCATCCGTAGCGATGGTGACGATCCCGATGATAATATGCAGGTCTACATTGCAGACCTCGCGGGCGAGCATAGCCTTTGGTACCGGCTTGCCCCGATTACCTTTATGGGCGGCACCCTGTCTGGCTCGGTCAGTCGGTCGCCATTCGAAGCGGCCGCTCTTGGTTCGGTTGTCGTGCATGGCCCGATGATCGGCAAACACGGCATGGCGTATGAACGGCTGACAGCAGCGGGCGCTTGTCGTGCGGCAAACACGACCGAACGGCTTTCTGACGCCGTTGGTTTGATGAATTCGCCCGACCGGGTGGCGAAAATGGCTCAAGCCGGATGGACTGTCGTCACCGAGGGTGCCGAAGTTGCGAATCTGGTGCTTGCGACGATCCGAACGCATCTTGACGAAAAGGGGGCCTGATCCATGCCAGCACCCCGATTCTGGTTCACTGATCCCGCGACACCCACACTGCGCGCACGCGCACTTGCGCCTCTTGCTGTGTTCTATGGCGCGATGACGGCGCGGCGTTTGGCAAAGGGCGACCCGTTTCGCGCGGCTGTTCCGGTGATCTGCATCGGCAACATCAATGTTGGCGGCACCGGCAAGACGCCAGCGACGATTGCTTTGGTTCAACGCCTTATTGCATGGGGCTGGCACCCACATGTCGTTAGCCGGGGATATGGCGGAGCATTGGCAGGACCGATCAGCGTAGATGCCACAACCCACAATTCCGATCAGGTAGGTGACGAGCCGCTTTTGCTTGCAGCGTTTGCACCCACTTGGGTGGCCAAAGATCGCGCTGCGGGGGTGCGTATGGCCGAAGATGCCGGCGCGGATGTGATCCTTATGGACGACGGGTTTCAGAACCCGTCGGTGCACAAAGACCTGTCGATTGTGGTTGTCGATGCCAAGCGGGGGTTTGGAAATGGCCGCGTTCTGCCAGCAGGGCCGTTGCGCGAACCTGTGCCGATCGGGCTGGCCCGCGCTGATGTGCTGCTATCAATCGGGTCGCCCGCAGATCAGAATCGTCTCGCGACGCTTTGGCATGGCGACCTAGGCACGACCCCGCATGCAACCGGCCACCTTGCCCCACTACAAACCGGCATGACGTGGACAGGTCTTCGTGTCTTGGCTTTTGCAGGTATCGGTCATCCCGAAAAGTTTTTTCAGACCCTGCGCGACCTTGGGGTGGAACTGCTGCATGGCGAACCGCTAGAGGACCATCAAGTACTGACAGACGCCCTTATGAAGCGGCTAGAGATCGAAGCAAAGGCACGCACCGCCCAACTTGTCACAACCGAGAAGGACGCCGTGCGCCTGCCCGCATCGTTTCGCAGCAAAGTGCTTACACTGCCAGTTCGGCTTGAGGTGGCCGATTGGTCGCCGATTGATGCCGCATTGGGGCGGGTCGGGATTAATCCTCGATAATATCTTGTCCCTCGCCAAGTTTCGGCGATGCGCGATTCAGCGACAGTTCGGCGTCGGAAAACTTGATCGGCGTGCGCACACCGGGGACACCATCCAGATCAACCTTCATGCCGCGATGAATGATTTGGGGGTCAGCAAAAACATCGTCCATATCGTTGATCGGTCCGGCTGGCACGCCTTTGGTTTCACAGCTTGCCAGCAGTTCTGCTTTGGTCATCTTGGCGGTTTGTTCCGCCAATAGCGCTGTTAGTGCGTCGCGATTTTGCAGACGGGCGGGGTTTGTTGCGAAATCGGGATCATCGGCCAAAGCATCAACACCCAAAACAGCGCAAAACTTGCGAAATTGTCCATCATTTCCGACCGCAATGATGATATAGCCGTCACTGCAATCAAACACCTGATACGGAACGATATTCGGGTGCGCATTGCCAAGCCGCTGTGGCACCTTACCGGAACTTAGATAGTTCATCGCCTGATTGGCCATGACAGAGGTCGCCACATCAAGCAGGGCCATGTCGATGTGCTGCCCCTTTCCCGTGGTCGCGCGCTGGTGGATGGCCGCCAGAATCGCTGTGCTCGCATAAACGCCTGTGAAGATATCGGTGATCGCAACACCGACTTTTTGCGGCTGCCCATCGGGATCACCCGTCACCGACATCAAGCCAGACATGCCTTGGATGATGTAATCATAGCCCGCGCGTTCCGCATAAGGGCCGTCCTGACCAAAACCTGTGATCGAGCAATAGATCAGGCGCGGATGGGCTTTGCGCAGGCTATCATAGTCCAACCCGTATTTCGCCAACCCGCCAACTTTGAAATTCTCGATCAGAATGTCGGCATCAGCGATCAGCCCAAGCAAATCCGCGCGCCCTTTGGGGGTGCGAAAATCAATCACGACTGATCGCTTGCCCCGATTGCAGCAGTGAAAATACGCCGCCGACTGATCCCCGTTGGGCGTTGGATAGGGCACGCCCCACGTGCGGGTATCATCACCGTCCGGGGATTCGACTTTTATCACCTCGGCACCAAGGTCGGCGAGCGTCTGACCAGCCCAAGGGCCAGCCAGAATTCGCGCCAATTCGACGACTTTTAGTCCTGCAAGTGGCGCCGACATTACTCGGCCAGTTTTTCGTCCAGCACGGCCGCGAATTCGGCATAGCTCATGTTGGAATACGGCTCGCCGTTGATGATAAAGCTTGGAGTGCCGCTGATATCGTCGGCTTCGCGGTTGGTTTCAGACCAAGTATAAAGCGCCTGCGCAGATTCTGCGTCGGCCATGCACACATCAAGGGCTTCGTCCGTCAAGCCGGCAACCTTGCCGATGTTGCGCAAATTATCAGCAATTATCGACGGATCACCCGACCCAGCCCATTCACGCTGCTGTTCGTAGATCAGTTCGACAATCCCGTGATACCGCAACGGCCCACCGCAGCGCGCAACCATCGACGCCCACAGTCCGGGGCGGTCAAAATAGACCTCGCGATAGACAAACCGGATTTTGCCGGTGTCAATATAGTTGGCCTTGATCTGCGGATACTGGTCGCCGTGAAAATTGGCGCAGTGCGGGCAAGTGAACGATGCGTATTCAATCACCTCGACGGTCGCATCCGCGCCACCTTGGACCATTTCGATAACACCACTGGTGTCCACGTCGGCGTCTTGGGCGATGGCCGCACCGAACATCGTATCAGTCGGTGCAACGGGACGGGTCAGAAACCACGTGCCGCCCGCGATGATAGCAACGGCAAGTGCTGCAATGGAAAGCGTCTTATTCATATCAATCTGCCTTTTCCTGGCGTTTTCGTTTGTTCAATACATTGGCCGCAAGTGTGCGGAGCGCAAGGCGTAAGTCGTCACTGGCCACATCGGACGAAAGCACTTCGGCCTTGGCCAGATCCGCCGAATCGGGGCCCGCCTTTTCCTTTGGCTTGTGGTCGAATTCTACACGCCCTTCGGCAAAGCCTGTGGGCGCAGTCTGCGTGATCCGAACGCGCGATATGGCGCGATAGCCGTAGCAGGCATTCACTTTGTCGCGAATCTGATCTTTTTGCATTTCAAGCATCGGCGCCTGCGCGCCTTTCGTCAGAATCGACAACGTCGCTCCCATACCACCCTGCCCATAGCCAATCTTCACAGGATGGGCGATGCGGGCTGTGTCTTCGCCAACAATCTCGGCCCAGTGGGTCAAAAGACGGGTCACGGCAAAACCACGCGCCTCGCTTGCACCCCGAATTCGGGGCTGCATAAGGGTCGCTGCACGGGAAAAGCCGCGAGTGGTGCTATGTTTGCGTTGCTCTGTCATCTTAGCGACCTATTCTAATGCAGAAGCCCGCTCATACCAGCGAAACCCCGCATCAAAGGACATAAACATTGCGTGACAACGACCCGAGCGCGACTCTGCTCGATTGGTATGACGCTAACGCCCGTGTGATGCCGTGGCGCGTGGCCCCATCCGATCGCAAGGCGGGCCAGTGGCCCGATCCCTACCGCATTTGGCTGTCCGAGGTGATGTTGCAACAAACCACGGTTGCAGCCGTGCGCGACTATTTCCACAGCTTCACCGCGCGCTGGCCCACAGTGCAGGAATTGGCCGACGCCACCGATGCCGATGTTATGGGGGAATGGGCCGGCCTTGGATATTACGCCCGTGCCCGTAACCTGCTGAAATGTGCGCGTGCGGTTGTGGCGGATCATGGCGGTGTGTTTCCAAATACGCGCGATGCGCTGATCACCCTACCCGGCATTGGCCCTTATACAGCCGCCGCGATTGCCGCGATTGCTTTTGACGAACAGGCTACTGTTGTGGACGGCAACGTCGAACGTGTGATGGCACGGCTGCATGATGTCCACACGCCCTTGCCCGCCGCCAAGGGCGAACTCACCGCGCTGGCAACCACCCTCACGCCTTCTGAGCGCGCTGGCGATTATGCGCAGGCGGTGATGGATCTTGGCGCGACTGTCTGCACCCCTAAATCGCCCGCTTGTGGCATTTGCCCGTGGCGTGACCCCTGCGCTGCGCGGGTTGCGGGCACCGCCGCGGACCTGCCAAAGAAAACGCCCAAGAAGAAAATACCGACCCGCTACGGAATTGCCTATGTGGTGCGGCGTAGCGATGGCGCGTGGCTGCTGGAAACGCGACCCGACAAGGGATTGTTGGGAGGGATGCTTGGCTGGCCCGGCTCAGACTGGAACGAGGCACCCCAACCGGCCCCACCACTCGATGCAGACTGGCACGACCTTGGTGTCGAGGCGCGCCATACCTTCACGCACTTCCACTTGCGCTTGCAGATCATGACGGCCACCGTTTCGGATAGCACCCAAGCCCGCGGCCATTTCATGCCAGCGACCGATTTTCGCCCCGGTGACTTACCAACGGTCATGCGCAAAGTATTTGATTTGGCCCACGCGACGCTACGCCACGATTGAGTGTGGTGCGGGACCACGGTAATCTAAGCGCAGCATTGACCGGAGTCCCAGATGATCCCACATGACAACATGGCCAAACTCTCGCGCGCGCTGCCATTCTGGCTATCTCTCGCGCTTGTTCCTTTGGCATGGATCGGGGCGTTTTATGGCGGTTGGACCGTAATCTTATTGCCGATCTCGACTTGGTATCTGTTTTCGATCATCGACGGGATCGCTGGAGTTTACCAAGAAAACGCCGACCTTGAGACATCCGAAGACGAGCTATTCTGGTACAAGCTGGTTACGATCATCTGGTTTCCGGTCCAGTTCGTGACGGTGTTCGGCATTCTTTGGCATGTGACACACACAACGCATCTGTCGGTTCTGGAACAGATCGTGCTGTTCTTTGGCATAGGTGTGATTTCTGGTGCTGTCGGGATCGTTTATGCGCATGAGCTTTGCCACCAAAAGCCAAAACTCGAACGGAACTTTGGCGATCTTTTGCTGGCGATGGTGCTTTATTCGCATTTCCGCAGCGAACATTTGCTAGTGCATCACCGCTATGTTGGCACCCCGCGCGACCCTGTGACCGCGCGCTATAACGAGGGGTTCCACCGCTTCTTTTTCCGCGTGCTGCGTGAACAACCTGTTTCAGCGTTCCGCGCTGAAAAGGCGATGCTGGCGCGCAAGAACCTGCTTTGGCACGATCGCAGCAACCCTTTCTGGAAATATTTGGCGCTGCAGATCATGTTTATCGCATTGGCTGTGATTATTGGCGGATGGGCAGGCCTTGGGTTGTTCCTGACCCAAGCTTTTGTAGCGATCTGGCAGTTGGAGTTAACCAACTACGTCGAACACTACGGGCTGACACGCAAGCACCTTGGGGATGGCAAATACGAACATGTTCTGCCGCGTCATTCGTGGAATGCGTCACAGCTGGCGTCGAACTGGCTGCTGATCAATCTACAACGCCATTCCGACCACCACTACAAGCCCGACCGCCGCTTTCCACTGCTGCAAACCTATGACGAGGCGGAGGCGCCGCAACTGCCCTATGGCTATCCTATTATGACGATGGCGGCGATGGTCCCACCGATCTGGCGGCGCGTGATGAACCCGCGTGTGCGCAAATGGCGGGCGATGTATTATCCCGAAATCACCGACTGGTTGCCTTACAAGAACGGCACTACACCGATGCCCCGCTAGGGTTTTGGGTCGTTGCGCAACTGCCCGTTAACCCAAGCCCAGCTTGAACGGCACATATCGTCTAGATTTCGTTTAGCCGCAAAGCCCAACACCTCGCGCGCCAGATCGGGGCGCGCAATCAACACCTCAACATCCCCGTCACGGCGCGGGACAATCTCGAACGGCAGATCCTTGCCGCAAGCGTCCGAATAGGCGCGCAGGACCTCAAGCACGGTACTCCCCTCGCCTGTGCCAAGGTTCACCGTATGCGACTGCCCGCTTTCGATTAGCGCGTTGACCGACAGCACATGACCATCTGCCAAATCTTCGACGTGGATATAGTCACGAATGCCGGTGCCGTCAGGCGTGTCATAGTCATCACCAAAGACCTGCAAGCGGGGCAATTCACCCATCGCGACCTTGGCGATGTAGGGCATCAGATTGTTGGGCTTGTCTTGGGGATCTTCGCCAATCAGAGCGGACAGATGCGCGCCGACAGGGTTAAAATACCGCAGGGTGCCAACGGCCCAGCGCGGGTCAGCAACGCATAGCTGCTCTAGAATCTGCTCACCTGAAATCTTGGTATAGGCGTAGGGGCTGGTGAATGTGCGCGGATGGTCTTCGGGGATCGGCTGCACAAGTGTGTCGCCATAAACCGTCGCGCTGGATGAAAACACGATGCACCGCACATTCGCGTTGTCCATCGCTTGCAGCAGATTCACAAAACCACCGACGTTATTCTGGATATAGTCCAGCGGCTTGGCCACAGATTCCCCGACTGCTTTTTTAGCGGCAAAGTGAATAACCGCGTCAAAATCATGCGCCGCAAAAACACCTGCCAAAAACACCGGATCAAGCACATCACCGCGATGCAATTTCACCGAACTACCGGTGATCCGCGCAAGCCGCAGCGGCACATCTTCTTGGGCATTGGAAAAGTTATCGAGGATAACAACATCATAACCAGCGGCGACCAGCCCGAGATAGGTATGTGACCCAATATAGCCTGCGCCACCTGTCAAAAGGACTG
The DNA here is from genome assembly GCA_047622125.1 of Paracoccaceae bacterium. Lineage (GTDB taxonomy): Bacteria > Pseudomonadota > Alphaproteobacteria > Rhodobacterales > Rhodobacteraceae > SW4. The sequence goes on from JBLHNX010000049.1 coordinate 10,281, forward strand.
TCTTGGTCATGTGTCGCCTTTCACGCGTTCGCCATTTTCCTAAGGCGGTACGGCCCAGGGGACAAGCAAAACAAAAGAAAAAGCCCCGCCGTGCTTGGGAAGACGGCGGGGTAAAAGTTGTGCCGTGGATTTGGCCACAGGCACTGGCGGTAAATTCGTTAAGTTAATTCGCGCGCATTTCCGACCGGATTTGTTGGCGCAGCAGATCAATCGGAACTTTCTTGCCCTCGCGCTTGAACTGCCAATATGTCCATCCATTACAGCTTGGCGCGCCTTCACATGCGGCGCCTACCTGATGAATTGATCCTTTAGTATCGGCGCCGATCAGCGTTCCGTCAGCGCGCACCTTGGCTTTGTGACGTCCATTCATGCTCCACAGGTCTTCTCCGGGTCGCAGCATGCCGCGCTCGACCAGAACTCCAAAAGCAACGCGCGGTTCAGAGCGCTTGGACTGAGTAACTTCGAGTGCTTCTTTGTCGAACTTACGGATATTGCTGATGCGCTTTTCGGCAACGGCGCGGTATTCGGCCTCGCGCTCGATCCCGATGAAATCACGACCCAGCATCTTGGCGACTGCTCCTGTGGTGCCCGTGCCAAAGAACGGATCAAGGATGACGTCGCCAGGGTTCGTCGTCCCCAGCAAAACGCGATGCAGCAAGCTTTCCGGTTTTTGCGTCGGGTGGGCCTTGTTGCCATCGGCGTTCTTGATGCGCTCGTGGCCGGTGCAAATCGGAAGCACCCAGTCGCTTCGCATCTGGATCCCCTCGTTCAGGGCTTTAAGCGCTTCGTAATTGAACGTGTATTTGCTGGCTTCTTCCTTTGACGCCCAAATCATCGTCTCATGCGCATTGGTCAAACGCTTGCCACGGAAATTCGGCATCGGGTTGGATTTTCGCCAAACGACATCGTTCAGTATCCAGAACCCTTGGTTCTGCAATTCGGCACCCATACGGAAAACGTTGTGGTAGCTACCGATCACCCAAATCGCGCCATTGGGTTTCAATAGACGGCGCGCAGCCGCCAGCCATTCTTTGGTGAACTTGTCATAGATTGCAAAGCTGTCAAACTGATCCCAGTGATCATCGACCGCATCCACCTTGGAATTGTCGGGGCGGTGTAGGTCACCACGCAACTGCAGGTTATAGGGTGGGTCAGCAAAAATCAGATCAACGCTGCCTTCGGGCAGGCTGTTCATGACGTCAATGCAATCGCCTGACAAAATCGTATTCAGCGGGAGCGCTTGCACACTCGTAACCTTGGTTTTCGTCGTCATATTCTGCCTCTGGTCCCGGCGGTTAATCCGCTCGTTTGTTGGACCCAATGTGAGTCAGAGGCGATTCGCTGTCAAAAGCTTTTTTGAATCAATCACTTACGAT
>JBLHNX010000050.1:0-11406 GCA_047622125.1 Paracoccaceae bacterium
GTTTGCCCGACAGGATCGCGCGGGTTTTTTCAGGGCTAAACCAGCTGCGCAGCACACCTGTGACAAACACAATCAATGTCAGAAGCAGCAATACTTTCGGGACGTCATAAAGAAAGAACGCGATGGCCGCGCCAGTATGGCTTTCACGCACCACGGGGAACAGCGCGGTCGCCCATTCGGAGAATGGGATCAATTGGCGATAAAGCAGCAACCAAATAAGACCACAAAGGGCCACACCAGCATACCAATGCCAATCGGGGTGCGCGCCACGGGGGTCAACATCATGGGTTTCAGTAGTCATGCGGCGACCTTTTCAGGTTTGGTTTCTACGTTAAGCACCGCAGCAAGAACGCTTGCGATGTTTTGCGGGAGCTCGGGATTCAACCGATAGCGCACCCATTGCGCATCGCGCCGGTCGATCACCAACCCTGCCTGCTTGAGCGTTTGCATATGCCGCGACATCCGGCTTTGCGTTGCATTCAGCACCGCCATCAGTTCGCAAACACTGTGTTCGTCACCGTCGGCAAGCAGCCGGATCGCGGCAAGGCGGGTCGGTTCGGCCAATGCGGAAAGAAGCGATAGAATCATGTGAAAACTCCTACATGCGCTTATGCGCATATGCTGGAGTTTGCGCGTTGATCCAGATCAACAGGCTTGGTGGCTATTTTCTAAAGCGCGCCTTCTTGCAACTTCAGCGCATAACAAAGGGGTCTGGTATTGGCTCGTCGCTGGTCCGCAGCCACACGGCTTTGACCTTGGTGTAATCAAGTGCGGCTTGCAGCCCGCCCTCGCGCCCATGCCCGCTTAAGCCGTGGCCGCCAAACGGTGCCATCGGACTCACGGCGCGATAGGTGTTAACCCAGACAATCCCAGCCCGCAGCCTTCGGATCATGCGATGCGCGCGCGTCAGATCACGCGTGAATACGCCCGACGCCAAACCATACGTCGTATCATTGGCAAGTCTCAACGCGTCTTCCTCGGTATCAAAACCAAGAACCGACAGAACCGGCCCAAAGAACTCTTGCGTCAGGCAAGGCGCGTCTGGGGCATCCGAACAGTCAAGAATTGTCGGCGGGAAATAGTTGCCGTCTCGCTTGAGTGGCGCGCCGCCAGCGACAACAATTGCCCCAACCGCAACCGATCGCGCGATCAGATCAGCGGCATTATCGCGCTGCCCTATCGTGCAAAGCGGGCCGACTTCGGTGGCGACGTCATCGGGTGCACCGATCACCACATCAGCCGCCTTTGCGATAAGTTTGGCGAGAAAGGCATCCTTGATCTTGTGAGAGATGATCAACCGCGATCCGGCAACACAGCTTTGGCCTGTCGCCGCGAAAATACCTGACACCTGCGCATTCACAGCACTGTCAATGTCGGCGTCTTCAAACACGATGAACGGGGACTTTCCGCCAAGCTCAAGCGAGGTTGAGGCAAGGTTTTCGGCCGAATTCCGCACGATATGGCGCGCGGTGTCAGGCCCGCCCGTAAAGGCGATATGATCCACCTTGGGATGGCTTGTAAGAACCGCGCCACAGTCGGCCCCAAAGCCGGTGATGACATTCAAAACGCCCTTTGGAAATCCAGCCCTATCAAAGATCCGCGCAAATTCCAGCATCGGCGCGGGCGCGTCTTCCGAGGCTTTCAAAACCACCGTGCAGCCCGCAGCAAGGGCTGGGCCAATCTTTACAGCCGACAGGAACAATTGCGAATTCCACGGAACGATCGCCGCGACGACGCCAACAGGTTCGCGGCGCAACCAGACCTCCATGTCAGGCTTGTCGATTGGTAAATGCGCGCCTTCGATCTTGTCAGCCAGCCCTGCATAATAGCGGTAGTAGTCGGCAACATAAGCTATTTGCGCGGATGTCTCGCGGATGATTTTGCCGGTGTCGCGCGTTTCCAGCTTGGCCAGTATTTCTGCGTTTTCGGCGATAAGGTCAGCGAGACGCATCAGCAGTTTGCCGCGCCCCGTGGCTGTCATGTTTGCCCAGTCAGGCGCATAGAGTGCACGCTCAGCAGCGTCGACGGCGCGGTTCACATCGTCGCGGCGCGCCTCGGGCATAAGCGCCCAAACTTGCCCTGTGGCCGGATCAAGACTTTCAAATTGGGCGGAGCCATCCGAGAAATCACCGTCGATGTATTGTTGGAATTTCTGCATTGTTTTCCCTTTAGGCAAACGCTGGCATGACGTCGTTGATGAACCGCAACAGCGAAGCTTTCTTGCGCTCAAAGCTCATCCCGCTGTCGATCCAGAACGAATACTCATCATAGCCCATGTCCGCATAAGTCTTGATCCGCGCGATCGCGTCGCTTGGCGTCGCGATCACATTGTCACGCAACATGGCCTCGGCGGTGTAAAAAGGATGCGCGGCGATGTCTTGCGCTGTCAACGGCTCGATCCGGCCCTGACTAACTTTGCGTTCGTTCTTAAACCACGCTCCAAAATTGCAGTAAAAGCTGTTGATCTCTTCGGCTGCCTGCTGCGCATCCGCGTCGTCAGCCGCGATGTAAGTGTGGTTCAGCAGCATAATCTCGGGGCGCGGAACGTCAGGGAACTTGGCGCAGGACGCATTGAATGCCGCCATCAAATTGGTGATTTCGGCGTCGCCTTGCCAAAGCGGTGTTACCTGCACGTTGCAACCATTTGATACTGCAAACTCGTGGCTGTTCGGGTCACGCGCGGCCACCCAGATGGGCGGGCCCCCCGCTTGAATTGGCTTGGGCGAAGAAGTCGTCGCGGGGAACGAATGAAACGTGCCCTCTTGGGCATAATCACCTTCCCAAAGGCCCCGAATGGCGGGGATAAGCTCGCGCATGCGTTGGCCCGCGTCCCATGCGTCAAGCCCAGGCATCATGCGTTCATACTCGTAGGAATATGCGCCGCGTGCGATGCCAAGGTCGAGACGGCCATTGGTGATGATATCGGTCATCGCCGCTTCACCTGCCAAGCGGATCGGGTGCCAAAACGGGGCAATCACCGTGCCGGTTCCGAGGCGCACATGTTTGGTTTGGTGTGCCAGATCAACAAGGTTTAGGAACGGGTTCGGCGCGACGGTAAAGTCCATGCCGTGGTGCTCGCCCGTCCAGACCGCATGCATGCCACCAGCATCCGCGATCTTGGCCAGTTCGACAAACTCGTCATAAAGCTGCTTTTGGTCCTGATCCGCAGACAGCCGCTCCATATGAGCAAAAAGGGAAAACCGCATGTCTCTAACTCTCTTTTGAAATCTGGCGCACTTCGCCACTGTTCTGGTTGCCATAATAAATGCCAAAGTTGCCAAGTCGGCTTTCAGCGGCAAATCGTTCCAGCATCGTCATGATAGCCGGATCAGAAATGTCATCGAAGGCCGCAGCGGCCATCGGCACAAACACGCCTTTTGAAGGCTCGCCTTCGGCTGTCTGGCAAAGAAACGAAATATGTTGGCGTTGGCGCTTCACGTCCTCAAACACCGAGTAGACAAACCCCGGCTTGGCCTGCAGCCCAGTCGAGGCAATGAGCTGCGTCAAAGCCGCCGACGCGCCTTCGCTTTTCACTTGTTGTTCAGGCAGCGCCATGCCGCCATTGCCATCATCAATCAGCAATATCTCCCCGTTCCGCTCGATCAACGCGGACACTACCAAATTGGAGTTGGGCTCAATGGCCTCTGCTGCCGTGGCTGGCGTCACGTAAGCGCCGCGCGAATAGCCAAGGCCGGGTGTGGCAGTGGAGTCAAACCCCTCGACTTGGCCGATCAGGATGGTGTGATCCCCTGCATCGACAGTTTTGTGCATTCGGCAATCAAACCACGCCGTGACATGTGCGAGAATCGGCGCGCCGTTTGGCCCCTTGTGCCAGCTTACTGCGGCAAACCTGTCTTCTACGGGCCGCGCAAACGTGTTGGATACGTCGATTTGGTTTTCGGCAAGAACGTTCACCGCAAACCCCTTTGCCTTCACCAAGGAATCATAATTAGTTGATGTATTCGCGACGCAGACGAGCACCATCGGCGGATCAAGCGACACTGATGAGAACGAGTTTGCCGTGAAACCGAGTGGCGCACCGTTTTCATCAAGGGCCGTCACAACGGTGACGCCGGTCATGAAGGTTCCAAAAGCACTTCGCAGAGCGCGCGGGTCAATTTCCATCACAACAACTCCTTTTGGGTTTCCGGTTGTTTGAGCCACGCGAGAAGACATTCATTCACCTGATCAGCCGCCGTGAGATTGGCCATATGCCCGTGCCCTTCGATCACCACGGCACGCCCGTTCTGCGCGCGAGTCGCCATCGCAACAGACATTTCGGCGGTCGAGTTGCGATCGCCGTCTCCTGTGAGGGCAAGAAATGGGCAAGCAATACGCGAGAGTTGATCCGCGTAAACCCTGTCACCGTGGGCAAAGGCGGCATAGGCCGTTCCATAGCCCGCACGATCAACAGCGTTGAGCCAACTGGAAACCTGCGTGCGGATTGCGTCGTCGGCGGCTGAGGTGCCAAACCAGCGCGCCAACGGCGTTTGGATGTCTAACTGTCCCGACTGCCCCGTACAAATTTCTTCCGCCCGTGCGACAACTGCGGCGCTGGCCGCATCGTCACGAAGATAGACACCGTTCAACAGCGCAACGCGGCGGGTCATCTCAGGATGCGTCACCGCATAGCCTGCCGCGATCAGCGCGCCCATGGAATGCCCCGCAACGTTAACACGCCCGAGATTTAGCGTAGAGATCACATCGTGACACCAGGCAACAAAATCACGCAACGCGCTGCCTTGTGGCAATGGGCCACTACCACCATGTCCGGGTAGATCTACTGCGATGACACGATAGGCGCGCTGCAATGCTTCCAATTGCGGCGCCCAAGCCGCCGATTGCATGCCAACACCGTGGAGCAAAACCAGAGGCTCGCCAGCACCTTGCGCACGGTATGCGATCGTTGCACCAGACTTAGACAGATGCAGGGTTTTCAACGTCATGGCCCAGTTCCTTGAGGTCTTGATAGCGGTCGCCGATCCGGTGATGTGGACGGCCACCGATTGAAGCGCCAAGCGCGATGAGGATTTCATCTGCCGCAGGCGCGTCGGCCACCGATGTCTGGATCGTCAGATAGTGAGACCTGCGCCCGCCATCGTGTTTGTCCATCAGCGGGATCATCAGCGGTGCGTTCGCGGGGCCGCGCGTGTTGCAGAACGACAGGTATGACTTTGCGCCGACAGCGTTGCGATAGTGATTGCCAAAGTGAAGGGTGTGGATCAGCGCCGAGGCATGTTCGATCTCGCCGTTCAGCCCAACAATTGCCGCCTTGCCATAGCCTTCGACTTTGTCACCGCCACCTGCGGCATCCAGCACCATTTGTGTCAGCATCTCACCAAGGGCCGGGGCGCAATCGCGAATAGCTGGCGACAGGTCTTCAACAAAGCCCAGGCCAGCCCAAGGGTTGCGGATGACGGCCATAGCCGCAATCAAAACCAGAGGTTTCTCTGCGGCTTTGCCCCCTTCGATCAACGTGTTTTCAACGTGGAGTAGCGTCTTTCTGATTTCAGCGGGCACGAGCGGCTTCCTTTGGGTGATCGAATCTTCTAACAATATGGTATACCATAATACCATATGTCAATCTTGCTTGAAGATGGCCCAACGGAACAGTATAAAACGCGCATGAATATCGAGAAATCCAACTTGTCAAAGATCGAGCGTGCGCCACAAACCCTGCGCGATATCGTCCAAGACCGGATGCGCACGGCGATCATCGAAGGGCACTTCGCGCCCGGCGAGCGTTTGGTTGAAAGGCCGTTGTGCGACCAGCTTGGCGTGAGCCGCACGGTTATTCGCGAAACCATCCGCTATCTGGAAGCCGAAGGGCTGGTTCAGATCATCCCAAACCGCGGTCCGATTGTCGCGTTGCTGGACTGGGATCAAGCCGAGCAAATCTATGACATTCGCAAACAGCTGGAAAGCTCCGCCGCTGCCGTTTGCGCGCAGTGCCATAGCGGCGATTTCCCCAAGCGGTTGCGCCATGCTTTGTCTGCGCTCAACGCTACGATGGACGATTCCGAATGGATCGGCGTCATGAAGGCGACCACTCGGTTTTACGAGATCATCTTTATGGAAGCAGGTCATGCCATCGCTTGGGAGATCGTACAGCGTTTGAATGGCCGGATCAGCCGATTACGCGTCCTAACGCTGTCAGCAAAAGACAGACCAAGGCCGGGCATCAGCCATATGACTGCGATCTATGAGGCTATCCTCAGTCGGGACGCCGACGCGGCGCGGGCCGCCGTGCAAGCCCATATCCTTGATGCGTCCTCAATTGCGCAACGTTTTCTGCGTGATGAAAAAGAGAAGGCGGTCAACGATGTCTAAGGGCTACTGGATTGCGTTTGTCACCGTGACTGACCCCGACGCCTATGCAGGCTACCAAAAACTGGCCCCCGAAGCATTTGCCAAATATGGCGCGCGCTTCCTTGTGCGTGGCGGTGACGCGGCACCGCTTGAGGGCGAAACGTGGCAGCGGCACGTTGTCGTTGAGTTTGAAAGCAAAGAGCAGGCTTTGGCGTGCTACAATTCACCGCAATATCAGGCCGCGCGTCATCATCGGGCGGGCGCTTGCACTGCCAACATCGTCATCGTTGATGGCTTGCCTGAAACGTAACCTCTGCTCACAAGAACGCCACCATGAATGCATTTGACGCATATCTCTTCCTTAACGGTTTGGAACAACGCAAGGCGAAATCAGAGACGCCGGATTGAACCCAATCAGCAAAATTGCCCAAAGTGATCCTATCGTTCCGGCAAGCGTGATGGCGTGGCTATGTGGGCCAAACGCCCACAAACTGGATGAGTGTCTGCTTGATGTCCGCGACCCCCTGTTTCAAGAAATGAACAGCCCATCATAGCCAATACCTCACCCGCTAAGCTGGCGACAGAACATGCACCTTACGATCCGCGATCATGTCTTTGGCCGCGGCACCAAAAGACTGCATATGCGCGGAACTGGAATGGGCCTTTAATGCGTCCATGCTGGACCACTTTTCAACGACGACAAACGTATCGGGCCCAAACGCGGCTTTGCCTGCGCCCGCATTTTTGGCATCAACGGTCGCCTCATATGCTATGCAGCCGTCCTCGGCCAACACTGCCGGGACGTTGGCCTGAAATAGCTCGAGCACTGCCGCGCACTGGCCCGGTTTCGCAGTAAGGATCGCAAGGACGTGTACGATGGGCATGATAATTCTCAATTTGTTAGCAGCACTTGCGCAATCAAATGGGCGACCCGCGCCTCGTCACGCGGGTGAGTCGATTTCGAAAACCACTAGTTTTCAAGGAAGTCGTAAGCCTCAAGAATCGCAGCGGTCAGCCCGTCGAAAAAGCCCGGCGCGCGGACATCTATGAGGGCCGAAGCTGCGTCATCGTCCCCGGCAGGTCGCACGGCAAAAAGGGAGGTCGGGGCATTAAGAAGCTCCCTATAGCTCGCGCCTTTTCCGTGCTTTAGTACGTTTATCGCCAGATAAAATTTGTGAATTCTGTCTGCGAGATCTGCATGGCCAACCTTCAGGAGCTCTGCCCGCAGCTTTCGTGAAAACGGACCCCGCTTGAAATGATGCTGCATGCGCGCCTCAAACAGGGTGAAGGTGTCGACTGCAATCAGTTCAAGCGCAAGAGTCGCAGCGGCGAGGTCTTTCTTTTGGTCGTCAGATCCGTTTGGCCCCCGCATATTTTCCATTATCTCCGAAATCTGATCTTCGGAGGCCTTCGCAGCGGTCCGTGCTGCCGCAACCAGTTCTGGCAAACCTTTTGACGTTTCCATCGCATATTCTCCCTAGGTTGCGACCTCCCTTAAGCGAAATGGCTAGGAATGATAGAGGCGAGGGGGTTTCATTGCCAACTTGTCAGCGGGTCTTTGACCCACAATTGCTTGACCATCATGCTTGGGAAGGCCTGCTGTCAGTTCATTGGTGCGCCACCTACTTGGCTGCAGGCGGTTGCACGACAAAGTATTTCCGCATGTTGAAGGGTAGAGGCAAGTGTCTGCGCAAACTCACTTGACCTTCCACCGGCCGGAACCCCTATATCTAAGTGGACACAAACCTGAGGTGTGTTTCATGGAGTTCAAAGTTCCCGAGATGAGCTGCGGTCACTGCACCAGCGCCATCGAAAAAGCAGTCAAAGGATCGGACGAAACAGCAACACTGACGTGCGACCTTGAGGCGCGCACGGTTTGTGTTCAAAGCAGCCTTTCCGGCGAAACTGTGGCCAGTCTAATAAAATGTGCAGGCTACGAGAACGAGATCGTTGCGGCCTGATCAGGGCACTGGCGTCACTGGCCTTCGTCGCGGGTCTTTTGAACGACCTCCAGCAGCAACGCTTCCTCTACGAAGCCTGGCAGCAATTCGTCGCCGACGACAAAGGATGGCGTTCCGTTAAACCCGAGCGCTTGAGATAGCCGCGTAGATTCCGCCAGATGTGCGTCGATTTCGGCGTTTTCCATATCGTTCAAAAGCTGGTCGATATCGAGGCCTACCTGATTGGCGATGCGCATAACGGACGCTTCTTCGGCACGACCGTCCATACCCATCAATGCCCAATGGAATTCTTCGTATTTGCCCTGATTGCGCGACGCAAGCGCCGCCCTTGCTGCAAACACCGAACCATCGCCAAGAATGGGCCATTCCCGATAGACCAACCTCACGTTCGGATCTGCGTCCAATAGCCCCTGAACTTCGGACATTGCCTGCCTGCAATAGGGGCAGTTGTAGTCAAAGAACTCGATCACCGTCACATCGCCGTCGGGGTTTCCAAGGACGGGTGCGTTTGGGTCTTGTTCCAGCAACAGACGCTGGTTTGTAAGGGTTTCGGCTTGCCGTTCCGCTTGGGCCTCGGCGTCGCGCCTTTGCAGGATTTCGACCGCTTCCATGACGATTTGCGGGTTCTCGCGGATCGCTTCAAGGACAAGCTCTTTGACGCGATCCTCGTCCATCGTGTCGGCCAGCGCGCCAAAGGGCACGGCCGCCAGGGCCAGTGCAAGAACGGTATTTCTGATCTTCATGATATCGTTCCTAAGGGCTGTTTGGCGCCTGTCTTGGCTGCCTGAAATCTGTGTGTGCGTCATGCCACGTCCAGCCATGTCATCATGCCCGATGCGGCGTGAGACAGCATGTGGCAATGCAATAGCCATTTGCCCGGATTGTCGGCGACAAAGGCGATCTCGTTGGATTGGCCGGCAAAGCTCAGCAATGTGTCGCGCATCGGGCCAAGCTGGTCGTCTGCCAGCACCTCGCGAAAGTGCATCCCGTGCAAGTGCATCGCATGGGGGAATGACGTGTCGTTCCTGATCGTGAGGCGCACCGTTTCACCACGCGCCAGCGTGGCAAGCGGTGAGTCGGTCATGCCGATGACCCCGTTGAACGACCAGAACTGGTTGGCACCAGCGAGTTGTCGAAACGTCAGGCGTTCGCCGTCAAGAATGGCCGCATCTAACCGGCCCATCGCGCCTCCTTCCATGTTCAGCGTCAACATCCGCGCATTGGTCAAATCGCCGACGTCCATGTTGGGGTTAGGCGGCAATGCCTCTGGCAACGCGTGCGTGGTGCGCGTGCTGGGGGCTGTCACCGGAAAGGTCGCCTGCGCCATGTTTTCACCGTTCAGCGCACGCACCAGATAGGCGCTATCGCCAACATCGGCCGTCACATCGACAAACAGATCGATACGTTGACCGGGGGCAAGCGGGAATTGCCCGTCGATCTTCTCGGGTTGCGCCAGCGGCATGCCGTCATAGGCCATCGCCCAGCCCTCAAGCCCCACGAGGGACAGCACGAAAACCCGCGCGTTTGCCGCGTTGATCAGGCGCAAGCGCAGGCGGTCACCCTTTTTGACATCCGAGCTAAATTCGAAATCACCATTTGTGGCGATAAAGTTGCCGTTGCGACCCGCATGGCTGCGGTCATGGGCTGCCTCGAAATCCGCGTCCAGTTGGGCTGTCTCGGGGTTCAGCAGCCAATCATCGACGATCAGAACTTCGTCGCGATCTACGTCCGGTGCTGTGGTCTCCTCGACGATCAACGCACCGTAAAGGCCGCGCGCGACCTGTTCGGTTGATCTGTTGTGGGCGTGGAACCAATAGGTGCCTGCATCCGGCACGGCGAAATCATAATCGAACGTCTCGCCAGGGGCGACGGCTGCTTGGGTCAACCCCGCGACCCCGTCCATCGCGTTCGCGATCCGGATTCCGTGCCAGTGCACCGAACTCGCTTGCGGCAATGCGTTGATAAACTGCCGCTGAACACGCTCGCCTTGCTGAACGCGGATCGTCGGCCCCGGCATCACACCGTCATAGCCCCAGATATCTGTCTTGGCATAGCCTTCGGGGGCAAGCTGCATCGACGCGGGTTGCGCGGTCATAGGCACAAAGCCTACATTTTGCGCCAGTAACCGGTGCGGGGCGATTACCGCCGCGGAAAAGGCCGCGCCTGCGCGCAAGAATTGCCGTCTTGTCTGTTTCATTCGTTTCATCCTTTGAGCGCGTGGCCATGACGGCCTCCGCATCGTTTTACTGGGGAGCGATCAGAGCGTCGCCCGCAAGAAGGTAAGTCGCCATCGCCTCGAGGTCTTGGGGCGTCAGGAACTTCGTATTCATCTGAACGACTTCGACCATCGACCCGCCAAAAGCATCGCCCGAGGGGGTAATGCCTGTGCGCAGCGCATAGGCAAGATTTGCTACCGTCCAGTCATCCGCCAACAGATCGTCGGCCTGAATGGACGGCGCGCTTGACCCGCCCGGAAGCGCGAGGTTGCCCGCAAGCCGACTGCCAAGGTCACGCCCACCAGCCAGATTTCGCGGCGTGTGGCACGCAGCGCAATGGCCCGCGCCATTCACCAGTTTGCGACCACGGTTCCACTGATCACTTTGGTCCGCGACTGGTTCGGTTGGCGGGTCGTAAAGGAACGCCGCGCGCCACAGTTTCAAACCCCAACGCTGATCGAATGGAAACGCAACTTCGTTCGCAGGTGCAGGATCCGCGACAGGCGCAACAGTCTGAAACGCGGCCCAAAGGTCGGCTATATCCTGGTCTGTGAAATCGCCGTAGAATGGATAGGAAAAGGTCGGATAGTATGGCGCGCCCTCGGGGCTGATGCCTTGGCGGATCGCGGCGGCAAAGTCTTCGACCGCCCAATTCCCGATGCCATGCTCTGGGTCCGCCGTTAGGTTGGGCGGATAGAACGTGCCGAAATCCGTCGCCAATCCGGCCCCTCCGGCAAGCGGTGCGCCGCCACCTTCGACGTCCGTATGGCAGGCGATGCAGCCCGAAATCCGCGCAAGGTAGGCCCCGCGACTCACATCTCCGGTCACCGTGATTGGGTCAGGCACCTGCCCGATTGGCCAAGCCATCAACGCCCCGACCGTGACAACGCCCAGCGCACTTCCACCAAGGATGATCTTAA
>JBLHNX010000051.1:0-11276 GCA_047622125.1 Paracoccaceae bacterium
GGGGCGCGGATGCCATTCTTATCCCGTCGCGATTTGAACCCTGCGGCCTGACCCAACTTTACGGGCTGCGCTATGGCACGATTCCGGTTGTTGCGCGCACGGGTGGACTTGCGGATACGGTGATAGACGCAAACCCCGCGGCATTGGTCGTGGACTGCGCCACGGGGGTGCAATTTGCGCCTGTGACGGTCGACGGTTTGACGCAAGCGATCCTGCGGACCTGCGATCTATACCGTGACCGCAAGGCATGGGACGCGATGATGCGCCGTGCCATGGCCCACCCCGTTGGCTGGGACAAATCCGCTGGCGACTATATGGCGCTTTACCAAGGATTGCAGGGTCAGCCCGCATGAAAACCTTTGGTGTAGGTGCTGGGTCGCCCCATCGCATGGGCGCACATCACACAGGTGATGGTACTGATTTTGCAGTATTTTCCGAGAACGCGAGTGGGATTGATCTGTGTTTGTTTTCGCCTGACGGGACGCAGGAAACCGCCCGTATCGCGTTGCCGGAAAAGACCGGCCCGGTTTGGCACGGTCATATTGCGGGCCTGCCGATTGGCACGCTTTATGGCTATCGCGCCAATGGCAGTTACGCGCCCGACCAGGGGCATCGGTTCAATCACAACAAGCTGCTGCTTGATCCCTATACCCGAGAATTGCACGGCGTCTGGAAACAGTCGCCGGCGGTTTTGGGCTATGTGGACGGGAAAGCGGACAATGACCTGTCGTTCAGCACCATCGACAGCGCGCCCTTTGTCGCGAAATCGGTCGTGTCGGACCCGGCGATTTTCACCAAGATCGACCGCACTGGTGCCCCGGAAAATGCCAGTGATCTGATCTACGAGGCCCATGTTAAAGGCCTCACACAAGAACGCGGCGATGTCCCTGATCAGCTGCGTGGCACCTATGACGGCATCGCCAGTGACGCGATGATCGAGCACTACCACCGCATGGGAATCAAGTCGGTCGAACTGCTGCCCGTGCACGCGATGGTCGACGAGGCGTTCTTGCAAGCGCGCGGTTTGCGCAACTATTGGGGCTATAATTCAATCGGGTTCTTTGCCCCCGAACCGCGTTATTTTGGCCCTGCTGGCATCTTGGGGTTTCGCGCTATGGTCGCCAAGCTCCGGGCTGCGGGCATTTCGACGATTTTGGACGTGGTCTATAACCATACCGCCGAGGGCGATCAATGCGGCCCAACGCTCTGTTATCGCGGGCTTGATAATGCGGCCTATTATCGTCTGATCGCCGGACAGCAGCGTTACTATGTCAATGATGCGGGTACGGGGAACACGCTGAACCTGTCGCACCCGTTCGTGTTGCGCATGGTGATGGATAGCCTGCGGTTCTGGGTCGAGTGCATGGGCGTTGACGGATTTCGCTTTGATCTGGCCACGACGTTGGGGCGTGAAGATCACGGGTTTGATCCACGGGGCGGCTTTTTTGATGCGCTGATGCAGGATCCGGTGCTGTCACAGGTGCAATTGATTGCCGAACCGTGGGATATCGGGCCGGGGGGCTATCGCTTGGGCGAATTTCCCTATCAGTTTCAGGAATGGAACGACCGATATCGCGACACGATGCGCAGATATTGGCGTGGGGATGATCACGCCACGCAGGACTTGGCAGCGGGGCTTTTGGGATCAGCAGACAGATTTGATCAGGCGGGGCGCAGTGCTGCCGCGTCGATCAATTTCGTGACCTCGCATGACGGGTTTACACTGGCGGATGTGACGTCGTTCAACCGCCGCCACAACGCCGCCAATACCGAACACAACAAAGACGGGCATCATTCAAACTATAGCGACAACTGCGGCGTCGAAGGCGCCACAGACCATTCCGTGATCATCGCAAAACGCGCAAGGCGGCAACGCAATATGCTGGCGACGATGTTTTTGTCGCAAGGCACGCCGATGCTTTTGGCGGGCGACGAGATCGCGAACTCGCAAGGTGGAAATAACAACGCCTATTGTCAGGACAATGCGATTGGCTGGATCAATTGGGACAGCGGCGACCAAGAGCTGGTGGATTTTGTGGCGCGTCTGTCGGCCTTGCGTGCGGCCTATCCGGTTTTGCGACAGTCACGGTTTTTGCATAGCGCGCTGCGTGAGGCTGATGGCCTTCCCGACGTGGCATGGCGCGATTTTCAAGGGGAGCCGCTGGAATGGCGCGACCCCGGATTAGCCAGCTTTACACTGGTCGTGCGTGGGGCCGCCGAAGCACCTGATTACGGGGATGATCAAACGATCGTCGTCATGATCTTCAATCGCGATGATGACGCGCAGGATGCTATTTTGCCAGAAACCCCAGATGGCCACGAATGGCTGTGCCATATTGATACTGCCAAACCGGATGCCGCGGCCTGGCCTGTGGCGCACGGTTCCATTCGGGTGCAGGGGCAGTCAGTTGTCGCCCTGACCCAGCGCAGCAAAGGAGACTGAAATGATCGTAACGACCACTCCGTTTGAGGGACAAAAGCCGGGAACATCGGGCCTGCGCAAAAAGACGCGCGTGTTCATGCAACCGCATTATCTGGCAAATTTCGTGCAAGCGATATTTGACGGGATCGGCGGTGTCGCGGGCAAGACCTTGGTCGTCGGCGGCGACGGGCGTTTCTATAATGTGCAGGCGATCCAGATCATTTTGAAAATGGCGGCTGGCAACGGTGTGACCCGCGTGATCGTTGGGCAAAACGGGCTGCTGTCTACACCTGCCGCGTCCCATCTGATCCGGCTGAACGGCACGGATGGCGGGCTGATCCTGTCGGCCAGTCATAACCCGGGTGGTGAAAACGAAGACTTCGGGATCAAGTTCAACGGGGCCAATGGCGGCCCTGCGCCCGAAAGCGTCACGGACGCGATCTTTGCGCAAACGGAAACTATCACACAATATCGGATCGTCGCTGCCGATGATCTTGATCTGGGCGTCGTCGGTGAAACGCGGCTGGGCGATATGATCGTCAGCGTTGTCGATCCTGTCTCAGATTATAGCGCGCTCATGGAAACTCTGTTCGATTTTGAAGCGATCCGCGCGCTGTTTGCAGGTGGATTCACGATCTGTATGGACGCGATGCATGCGGTGACCGGCCCTTACGCCACGGCGATCCTTGAGGACAGCTTGGGCGCGTCAAAAGGGTCGGTGATCAACGCCATTCCGCTGGAAGATTTCGGCGGTGGGCATCCTGATCCAAACCCTGTCTGGGCCAAGCAATTGATGGACCTGATGATGTCTGATGTCGCGCCTGATTTCGGTGCCGCGTCAGACGGTGACGGTGATCGCAATATGATCGTCGGGCGCGGGGCTTATGTAACACCCTCCGACAGTTTGGCCGTGCTTGCCGCGAATGCCCATCTGGCGCGCGGATATAGCGATGGTCTGGCAGGCGTTGCGCGTTCCATGCCGACCAGTGGCGCGGTTGATCGCGTGGCCAAAGCCTTGGGCATCGCCCTGTTTGAGACCCCCACCGGCTGGAAATTTTTCGGCAATCTGCTCGATTCCGGTCAGGCGACCCTGTGCGGCGAAGAAAGTGCAGGCACCGGATCAAACCATATCCGCGAAAAGGACGGGCTTTGGGCGGTGTTGTTGTGGCTCAATATCTTGGCGGTGCGCAAACAATCCGTGGCGCAGATCATGGACGACCACTGGGTTAAATTCGGGCGCAATTACTATTCTCGCTATGATTACGAGGCCGTGCCAAGTGACGCGGCCAACGCCATGGTTGCACGTCTTCGCGGCAGTTTGGACGGGTTGGCAGGGCAGGATTGTGCTGGGCTAACGATCACGGCGGCGGATGAATTTTCCTACCTTGATCCGGTCGATGGATCGCTAAGCGCGGGGCAGGGCTTGCGCATCTGGTTCGCGGATGGATATCGCGCCGTGATCCGTCTGTCGGGTACGGGAACCGAAGGTGCTACGATCCGCGTTTATCTTGAACGCAGTGTTGATGCGCCAAGTGACGATGTTGCTGACACCGCCGCGGCGCTGGCCCCGCTGGTTGCCGCTGTCTTGTCTGTCACCCGATTGCCGGAAATGACGGGGCGCGACGCCCCGGATGTAATTACCTAGGCGCGCAACCAGACTGTGCCGTAGGGGGGCAGGGTAATCGCGTTGATGTGCGTTTCGCCCGTCAGCAGATCAACCGTCTCGACCATCTGGACCGGCACCGTTTGTGTTTGATTAGTGAAGTTGCACAGGCATGTGACCGCCCGGTCATCGCCCAGCCTGACATAGCCGAACACACCTGCGTTGCCGGTTTCAATAGTGCGCGTGGGGACGTGTGACGCAAGTTGTGGCGTGGATTTGCGGACCGTTAAGGCATGGCGTAGCCCGTCAAAGATACGCGCGTGCGGCGTGCTTTGATCGTCTAGGTCGCCCGCCTTGTTCCAATTCATCACAGGCCGGTGCATCCAACGTCCGTCGTCTGCGCGGGCGGGATCATCAAGGTAGCTGTGATCGTTCATCAAGCCCAGTTCATCCCCCATATAAATCAATGGGATGCCGCCGAACGATGCAATGAGCGCATGACCCAAATTGATGCGGGCGATTGCGGTATCAACCGCCCCGCTGTCACCGAGTTCAAGCGCAGATTCCAGCCCTGCAAGACTGGCGAATGACCCGTTTGTGCGTCGGTCCCCCGTGGCCGGATTGGATTGAAAATCAGCGCCGCGCGCAGGGCTGTCATCAAACGTACCCGCATAGAAATCGGCCAAAAAATTGCGATGATCCGGCCCAGACATATGTGGGACATGTGCGGCGTCCTCTTCGGTGATGGCCCAGCCGATATCGTCGTGGCAGCGAATATATGTGGCGAAACACGCGCGCTGAAAGCTCTCGGGGAAGTGGTGGCGCAGCACATGTGTCATCAGGCGCGTGTCACCGGACGCGAGGCTTGACCAATACTGCACCATCAGACTGTTGTGATAGGCGATCTGGCTTTCGCGCCCCGCATAGCGACCCGCCCCCAGATAGGGCACCAGTTGGGCGGGCCCGACAATCGCTTCGGCTTTGTGAATGGCCGCTGGTGCGGCCACGCGCGTGGCTTGGGTTAGGGCCTGCAAAATGTCGTGGACTTCGGGCAGGTTCTGGCAGCCTGTGCCCATGCGTTTCCACATGAACGCAACCGCATCAAGGCGGAATACCTCGACGCCCTTGTTGGCCAGAAACAGGATCGTGTCGAGGATCGCAAGAAACACCTCTGGGTTTTCCCAATTCAGATCCCATTGGTATTCGTTAAAGGTCGTCCACACCCATTTACCCATATCTGGGTAATAGGTGAAATTTCCCGGTGCCTGCGCTGGAAAGACTTCGACCAGTGATTGCTCGTATTGCTTTGGCAGAGTGTCATCATCAAACATCCGATAGAACGCCTGATAGAACGGGTCACCCGCGCGCGCCTTTTGCGCCCAATCGTGTTCCTTGGCGGTGTGGTTCAGTACCAAATCTATGCAGGGGCTGATCCCTGCATCGCGCAGGGAACGGTTGGCGGCCTGAAAATCGGCCATACTGCCCAGATCTGGGTTGATGCGGCGATAATCCTTGACTGCATAGCCGCCGTCAGACTGCCCTTCGCGCGGTAAAAGGCAGGGCATCATATGCGCATAGGTCACGCCCAGTTTTTGCAGATAGGGGATGCGCACGCGCAAGTCGCGCAGCCGTCCGGCGAATTTGTCGATGTAAAAGACATACCCGACCATATCTTGCGAGAGGAACCAGTCGGGGTTCACATCGCGTATCAGATCGAGGCGCTGTAAGTCGTCGGGCCGTGCGCGCCAGTGCTTTTCCAATATCTCGCGGACGCGACCCATCAGGGTTTCGGGGGCCATCACGCCGCCATAGAGCCCCGTAAGCGGGCCGATAAGGTCACGCTGCCCACGGTCCCAGCGCAGATCAAAAATCTCGGCCATGGTCAATTGCATGTTGGGTCGGCGATCGGGCAACGGGCATCCTTTGGACGTAGAAAGCGAGTATGTTAGCGCTATATATTAGGGCAGGTTGACCGAAATGCCCATGTGAAATGAGATAGGTGTCGCGGTGCGCAATACCTTTGATCAGGCTTGCGCGGGAGTCGGGATCACGCCGCGCTGGCGTCGGGCTCGGCTTTGGCCGATGATACAGGCCGCGCGGTTGATGGTAATGGCTGCAGGCCGGCGTATCGGCTGGCAACCCAAAGCGTGTTTTTCCCAAGGGTTCAACCGCACATTCGGAGAAAGCATATGATTACACCGCAGTTTTTCAACAGTGCCTTTGTGCCTGCGAACCGTCGCCTTGTTCAGGCGAGCGCGCCGCATGAAAAGCTGCGTTTGCCTGTGCGCTGGGGCCTGTTTGAACATCCAAACGTGGGTTGGGTGATGATTGACACGGGCTATATGCCGGCCGCCCTAAGCGCACCTGACCGCTCGCTTGGGTTACGGATTTATTCGGCGGCCCTGCGCGCACAGTTGCACGAGGCTGGACAGCCCGAGGTCATCCTTGCCCGTCTTGGGTTGACCCCCGCTGATGTGGCTATGGTGATTGTCACGCATTTTCACGCGGATCATGTGGCGGGGCTGCGCTCGTTTGTGAATGCGCGTTTTGTGGCGTCAGGTGCTGCGATCGCTGCGGTGCAGGCGCGCAGTTATCTGGGAAATATGAAGCGCGGGGTATTTGGTGAACTGGTTCCGGCTGATTTCAAAGCGCGGATGGTGGCAATCGAAGACTTGGCACAAGCCGAGGCCGCCGGGTTGATGGGCGGCGATATTTTTGGCGACGGGACGGTGCTGGCGATCCCGCTTTCAGGTCACGCCGAGGGGCATTTTGGCCTGTTGTTCCCCGGCCAGCCGCGCCCGTTTCTTTATGGTGTCGATGCGCAGTGGCTTATGGCTGCGGTGACGCAAAACGCACCTCCGGGTTACCCCGCGCGCCTGATCTTTGATGACTATGCGGCGGGGTTGGTCAGTGTTGGCCGACTGCGCAAGTTCATGGCGCAGGGGGGCGATCTGGCCCTCTGTCATGATCCTGCTAAAATGCCATATGATGGCGACGCTTGACGGGACTAGCACTGCGATGAACGACTAGGCCATGATCATGGCGGCACAGCCCTTTGGGCACCCAGAACCTATCGCATCGCGCCTTGATCGGGGCCGTTCCATTCGATATCGCGGGTTGTCGCGTCCTTGAGGCTGATCCGGTCGCGCAGGGCGATGCCGATGATTTCCGCAAACGAGCGCAGTTGGCGATAGGCCGAGGTCGGATCGCCTTGCCACTTCAGGACGTTACCCGCCTGCCGCAAATCGGCGCAGAATTGCCCAAAATTGCGCAACGACAGGGCAAATATCCACATTGCTAGCGGCAAGGTCTGCGGAGTTGTGACATCAGGCAGGATTTCGCAACCACTTAACCCTGCAAGAAAGGCATGCCCATCGCGGAAAAAGTGGATCCCGCTGGTCGCGCGTGGATTGCATTCAAGCGGCAGTGCACTGCCATCGCTGGTGCGGATGAAATCGAACGAGATTTGCCCGTTCCAATTTGTTTCTGCGACAAAGCGGGTCACAAATTCGCGCACCGCACCGTCGGTCACGGGAACAAGGTATATTCCCGCGCCGTCGCCCGCGCGGTAGGGGATCGTGTATTTCGCCAAGGCCGTCAGCTTGCCATGAGAGGCAAGCGCATAGGTGCAAATTTCCTCGCCCGCGACATAGCTTTGTGCGACCCAAGGCGCTGCGGGCGTCGGGGTTATCTTGTCCAGTTCTGCGGCGTCGGGTCGGATCAAAACCTGCGACGCGAACCGTGACCAGACAGGTTTGAACACCAAATCACCCGCAAAGGCACGCATTGCGTCCAGATCATCTGATGATTGCAGCAAATGCGTGTCTGGCACGTCAAGCCCCATCGCGGCGGCCCGCATGACGAACGTGTATTTGTTGTGTGTCTCGCGCAGCTGATCCATGTGCGGTGCGTAGAGCGGGCATGGCATGTCGGTGTCAGCCCAGACCTGACCAAGGTAGAATACTTCTTCGTTGATCGGGATCACCAGATCGACAGCGTCCTCGTGCAACACGCGTTGCAGCGCGCCACGATAGGCCGCCATATCAAACCGCGGCGAGGGGAGTTGCACATAACGTGCGCACGCCGCACTGCGCGCCGCCATTGGGTGCGCCATGCTGTCGGCCAGCAAGACGCGCTGGCCCGCGTCATTCAAAAGTCGAGCCAGATGCAGAGCCGCAGGTGCACGCGCACCAGTAATCAAAAAGGTCTGTGTCATTTCCAAACTCTAGGGGAACGATACCGCTTTGACTTCAAGAAAATCATGGATGCCATGCGCCCCACCTTCACGACCGATGCCCGACATCTTGTAGCCGCCAAACGGGCTACCCCAGCTGATGTCGGAGCCATTGATATGCACCATGCCAGCCCGCAAACGTGCGGCAACCCGTATCGCGCGGGCGTCGTCGCCGGTCTGCACATAGGCGGCAAGCCCATAGGGCGTGTCGTTGGCGATTTTGATCGCGTCTTCCTCGTCGTCAAATGGCAGGATCGCGAGGACCGGCCCGAATACCTCTTCGCGCGCGATCACCATGTCGTTGGTCACATCGGCAAAAATAGTCGGACGCGTGTAGTGGCCGATGTTAAAGCCCGTAGGCTTGCCCAGACCACCCACAAGCAGGGTCGCGCCATCGTCGATGCCAGCTTGGATCATTGTCTGCACGCGGTCGTATTGCAGTTGGCTGACCTGCGGGCCGATATGTTTGCCTGGCTTGCTCGGTGCGTCGACCCTCTGCGCCTCGCCTACCTCTTTGGCGACAGCAATGGCGCGGTCATAGACCGCGCGTTCAACCAACATGCGGGTCGGGGCATTGCAGGACTGGCCTGTGTTTTGGAAACAGCTGCGGACACCATTACGCACCGCCTTGTCCACATCTGCATCGGCAAAGATCAGGTTGGGGGATTTGCCACCCAGTTCAAGGCTGACACGTTTCACCGTTTCAGCCGCATCGCGCGCCACCGCCGTGCCGCCGCGCGTTGATCCGGTGAACGACATCATGTCCACATCGCCATGGCGTGACAAAGCCGCGCCAACCACAGGGCCTTCGCCGTTCACAAGGTTGAACACCCCTTTGGGCACGCCTGCTTCGTGCAGGACATCGGCGTAAAGCATTGCATCAAGCGGGGTCAGTTCGGACGGCTTTAACACCATCGTGCATCCGGCAGCCAAGGCGGGCAACACCTTGAGAACGATCTGGTTAATCGGCCAGTTCCATGGGGTAATCAGCCCGCACACACCAATCGCTTCGTGCAGCAGGGTGTCTCCATTCGGGCTGATTTGGGAAAATTCCATCGCCTTGAGGGCATCAATAACGCCGTCCAGATGGCCAATGCCAACGGCAGTCTGCGCGCCGTGTGCCAGATCGCGCGGGGCGCCCATTTCGGCGCTGATGATATCGCCAAATTCGTCGCGGCGGCGAGTGTAAACCGCGCGGATGCTTTCGAGCAGGGCGATACGATCATCCTTGGAGGTGCGCGAAAAACCATAAAACGCGGCGCGCGCAGCGGCAACGGCGCGATCTACGTCCGTTTCGCTGCCCATGGAAATCGTCGCGATCACATCTGTTGTTGCCGGGTTTTCGACCGGAAAATCGTTTGGCGCAGCCGGATTGACCCATTCGCCGTTGATATAGAACTGTCGCTTGTCTTGGACGGTCATCGGGGTCTCCGCAAAAGAATTAGAACCTGTCACGCATGGCATACCAAAGCATTGCCGCAGCCAGCAGCGGTGAGCGCAATGTCATGCCACCGGGAAAGCGCTTGGTGGGAACGCCAGCAAAAAGATCAAACTTTTCAGCCTGTCCCTGCACCGCCTGTGCGGCCAGCTTGCCACCCAGTGTTGCCATGGCCACGCCGTGACCGCTATAGCCGCTCGCCGAAAGGATGTTTCCAGTAACACGGGCGAAATGCGGCATCCGGTTCATCGTGATGCCAAGGGTGCCACCCCAAGCATAGTCGATTTTCACATCCCGCAGTTGCGGATAGATCTGCGTCATAGGTTTGCGCACAAGGGCCGCGATATCGCGCGGAAACTTGTAGCCATAGCTTTCACCGCCGCCAAACAGCATCCGGCGATCCTCGGACAGACGGAAATAGTTGATCACGAACTTGCTGTCGGCCACGGCGTGATTGTCACGGATCAGCCCGCGTGCTGTGGCTTCATCCAAAGGCTGTGTCGCGACGATAAAGTTGTTGATCGGCATCACGCGCGCGGCAACGCCACCATTCAGCCCGCCCAAATAGCCGTTACAGGCCAAAAGAACGTGATTGGCCGAAATCACGGCGCCGGATGTGATAACTTGGGCAGGATCACCCTGTTTGACGTCCAAGACCTTGGTGTTTTCATAAATCCGCACACCGGCATCGACGCAGGCGCGCGCCAGACCCAGTGCATAGCGCAGCGGGTGCAGATGTCCGCCGCCCATGTCCAGTGATCCACCATGATAGGCCGGTGATCCCACAAGATCGCGCATTTCGTCGCGGTGCACGGCACGGACTTTGTCGTATCCATATTCGCTGTTGAGCTTGTCCACATAGGCATGCGTGTGGGGCACATCACGCACGCGATGATCCGCCTCGATAACGCCGGGTGTCCAGCCACAATCCATATCGTGGGTGTCGATCAGGCTGCGCACCAACGAAACCGAATCTTGTGACAAATCCCACAGCGCACGGGCGCGGTCCTTGCCGACCATGTGTTCAAGGTCGTCCTGACCGATCCGCTGACCGCCGCTAGCTTGACCGCCATTGCGCCCTGATGCGCCAAATCCCACACGGTGTGCGTCCAGCAATACGACGTCAAATCCCGCCTGTGCCAGATGAAGTGCGGCTGACAGTCCGGTATAGCCCGCGCCGACAACACAAACATCGGCGCGCAATGCCCCTGCTGCTGCCGACATGGCGGGCAAGGGCGTGGATGTTGCCGCATAATAGGACGTCGGATATTCGCCCTGACGGTCATTGGCGTTTAAGATGTCGAGCGCCACGAGATCAGCCCGCCACGTTCAGGCCATTGGACTTGATCTCGGCGTAGGTCTTATCAAGGGCGCTCACGGCGCGTTCCATCATGGTGTCCACTTCGTCGTGGGTAATCACGAGCGGCGGCGAGATAATCATCCGGTCGCCAACATGGCGCATGATCAGACCGCCATCAAAGCAATGTTCGCGGCAGATGTAGCCCACGGTGCCAGTGTCGGATGCAAAGGGCGCGCGGTTTGCTTTGTCTGGTGACAGCGCAATTGATCCCATCATGCC
>JBLHNX010000052.1:0-11214 GCA_047622125.1 Paracoccaceae bacterium
CGGCCATCGCGCGACCGCGCCCAGCGGGCGATCTGCTCGGGGCCGTTTCCATACTTCTTGTCGTCCGCAATAGCGTCGTCCAATGCGGCCAATACAACAGCAGCAAATAGCTTGCGCGCACGGTTGCCTTGCTCGTTGTTAAAGGCAGTTCCGTCAACGAAATCTCTCATTGCGCTTCCTTTTGTTTTAGTCTTGTCTCTCTGGCGTGAAGGGCAATATGCAACACTCTACCTGATTCGGGGAAGCAGTATTTGCATACCACCTATGCGTTTGCTGCATGGATTGTTTCCGCATCGCCCGTATTTAGTTGTCTTGCGGCCCTATCGTCCCCGAGATATAGGGATGGACAAGCTTCTATCAA
The DNA here is from genome assembly GCA_047622125.1 of Paracoccaceae bacterium. GTDB lineage: Bacteria > Pseudomonadota > Alphaproteobacteria > Rhodobacterales > Rhodobacteraceae > SW4. The sequence continues at coordinate 362 of JBLHNX010000052.1, forward strand.
CCTTTTGACAAGAATTTGACACAATTGAATCATGCCCAAAATCAACGGTAACGAAATCAAAATCGGCAACGTCCTCGAACACAACGGTGGCCTGTGGGCCGCTGTGAAAGTGGACCACGTCAAGCCCGGTAAGGGCGGTGCCTTTGCACAGGTCGAAATGCGCAATCTGCGCAACGGCTCAAAACTGAACGAGCGCTTTCGCAGTGCTGACAAAGTCGAGCGCGTGCGCCTTGAGCAAAAAGACCAGCAATTCCTGTATGAAACAGATGGAATGCTGACCTTTATGGACACCGAAACGTTTGACCAGATCGAACTTCCTGCAGAACTGCTGGGTGATCGCCGCCCGTTCTTGCAAGACGGGATGACGGCCGTGATCGAATATCACGACGACGAAGCGCTGAGCATGCGCTTGCCGCAGAAAGTGACCTGCATTGTGGTCGAGACCGAACCCGTGGTGAAGGGTCAGACAGCCGCCAACAGCTTTAAGCCAGCGACCTTGGACAATGGCGTCAAAGTGATGGTGCCGCCGTTTGTTGGGCAGGACGAGGCGATTATCGTCAACACCGAAACCATGGAATACGCCGAACGCGCCTAATGCCGTTTGAATGAATTGCCGGGCCGTCCCATCAGGGGCGGCCTTTTGCGTTAGGGAAGGGTGACAGTGGCATCGCCTGCCGTCATATCGCCGACGGCCCGGTCAAAGCGCAGGTATGCGATCGCCTGCCCGCCGCTTTGGGTAAGCAGGGTGCCCACAACCTTGTCGCCAGCCATGATGTCAGTGCCAACAGGGGCGGCGCCCTTTATGATGACGGTGCGCAGTCCTTTGCGCAGTTCGGTTTTATGCTTCATCCGGGCCGCGATTTCCTGACCCACATAGCAGCCTTTGCGAAAATCAATGCCGTGCAAGCGTTCAAAGCCTGCCTCAAGGATATAGGTTTCGGGGGTCAGTTCGATCCCGCTGTCTGGCACGCAATGCGCGACCCTAAGGGCGTCCCAATCGGTGTTATCGCTTAGGTCAGTATCGCCATAGCTGCGCCAGCCAAGCGCTGGGTGGCGGGGGTCATCAAATGCGCCAGTCGGGGCTGTGCCGGTACCGCGTGACACAATCAGATCGGTTTCTGTGATCTGCACATCGGCACGCAGACGATACATATTCAGGCGCTGGGCAAGCGTGGCTGCATGGCTGCTCGCGACGTCGATCACAATACGGTCGCTTTCAAGAAGCGTGAAAAAGTCGGCGATGTATTTGCCTTTGGGCGTCAACAGCGCGCCATAGACCAGCCCGTCGTGCTGGATGTCATTGCTGACCAGCCCTTGAAGGAAATCAATGCGGTCGGCGCCGGTCAGCGCCAAGACAGTATTATCAGTCATCGCGGTTCCTGAATTGCATATTATAAAGATCGGCGTAGTGGCCACCACGTTCAAGTAGGTCGTCGTGGGTGCCTTCGTCGATAACGCGGCCATGATCCATGACGATGATCTTGTCTGCGTTGCGGATTGTGGACAGCCGGTGCGCGATCACAATTGTGGTTCGCCCCTTGGACAGCTTTTCGAGGGCCGCCTGCACGATGGCTTCGGATTTGGTGTCCAACGCGCTGGTCGCTTCGTCAAGCAGCAGGATCGGCGTGTCGCGCAGCAATGCACGGGCGATGGCGACCCGCTGGCGTTGGCCACCTGACAGGTTTGACCCGCGCGGGCCTGCGGGACTATCAAGCCCGCTGGATAACATTGGCAAGAAGTCGGTCACATGCGCCGCATCCAGCACTTGCGCAAGGCGCGCGTCGCTCACGTCACTGCGGCCAAGCAAGATATTGTCACGCAGGGTTTCGTCAAACAGTGCGGCGTCTTGGGTCACGACCGAAAACAGACCACGCAGTGCGCCAAGGTCCATATCCGTGATGTCGATACCACCGATTTCCACGCTGCCCGATTGCGGCTGGATTAACCGTGTCAGCACATTGAATACCGTGCTTTTGCCTGCGCCGGACGCGCCGACAAGGGCCGTCGTCTTGCCAGCTTCGGCGGTCAGATTCGCATCGCGCAGCACCGGCAATTCATCGTAGGCCAGCGCGACATTGTGCATGACAATCGAAGGCGCGGCACTGGGTGGCGCGATAGGTGTGTCAGGTATTTGCAAGGTCGGTTGTGTATCAAACAGCTGCAGAACGCGTTCGACTGCAGCGGCGGCAACCTGCAAAGCACCGCTTAAGTTTCCAAGACGACGCAGTGGTTCAAAGGCCAATGCCATAGCCGTAAAAAAGGCCATGAATTCGCCAACTGTCTTGTCACCTGCAATGATTTCGGCGCCGCCATAGAGCAGCACCGCAAGGAAGCCGATGCCAGTCATGATATCAATCAAACCGGGGATTATCGCTTGACCAAGGGCGGCTTTGACCTCGGCATCGACACGGGCATCGATCAGGTTGTCATATCGACGGGCCTGATAGACTTCCAAGGCGTTCAATTTGATCGGGTTGATACCGTGAAACACTTCGTCAAGACGGGTGGACATGCGGCCCGCGATTTCACGCGCCGCAGCCGCTTTGCGTCGCACAAACCCTTGCGCCAATAGCGATGGCAAGACCAAAAGCGGAATGCCGATAAGGGCCACCGCTGTCCAACGCCAATCCACATAGAGCGCCACACCGAACAGCCAGAACACCGCGACAACATCGCGCCCCACCCCGGTGATAAGGCTGGTCCAGACAGCGCCAAGAGCACCAACATCACCCTGGACTCTTTCAATCAGATATCCTGGTGGGTTGCTTTGGTGGAATGACGTGTCCAGCCCCATCACGTGGCGCAGAAGTGCGGACCGGATTTCAGCCGACGACTTTTCCGAAACGCGTTTGAGGATCACCCGCTGGCCCACCGAACTTAGTGCGCGCGTAAAGAAAATGGCAAGAATACCAAAACCGACCCACCAAAGCGCAGAGGAACTGCCTTCAACGAAGATCAGATCGAACATTGGTTGCATGATCGCCGCGAGCAGGCCAAGCGACGTACCTTCGAGCACCATAAAGAACGACGCAGCTGCCAGCCAAGGCCAGTGGCGGCGCAGGTAATTTGTCCACAACCAGCGAAATAGGTTGGGTCTCTTTTTCATCGCCTCAGTCATCTTTGGCCCCGCTTTGCGTCAAAGCCCGCTTGGGTTGCTGTTTCATCGTAGTGCGTCGCGACCCAGTCGCGGATGGTAATTGGGTCAGTGGCGTCGCGCGTTGCGTAATCATCCAGAAGCTGATCCAGAACACCTGTCTTGGATTTGCGCAAGTGCAAGTATTTGACCGATAACTGGCCGCGCACCGCGTCGACGCCCATGTCCTCTTGGTCAATCAGATAAAGCGCGCTGGCAAGGCCCGCGCGATCAGCACCAGATTTGCAATGCATCAAGAACGGGCGTTCAATCTTGTCAAAAGCCCCGAACAATTGCAGCAATCTGTCGCGTTGCGGGGCCTTTCGTGCGTCAAACTTGATATCAACCAATGTCAGCCCAAGCGCCGCGCAGCTTTCGGCCTCAAAAAGGTAACGCGCGTGTTTGCCTTGCCCGCGTAGGTTCAGAACCGAAACGATTCCCATGTCGCGTGCCTTAACCAATCGTTTATGATCGGGCTGGTTGGAGCGGTAAACGCCTGGCGCAACTTGATCAAAATTCGTCCAGAATGTGCGCAGAAACCCGTGATCAAACAGCAAATAATGCCAGCGCGAGCGGCGACGTTCACGAGGATCGGTGATGTCGGTCCCGAACGCGCGATGCAGGTTGCGTTCCCACCGGTTGATCTTGTGAAGCAGGCTTTGCAGCATTGCAGTGAGGTTCCTTTGGCGCACATGTGGGTCTAGTCGTAAATGGGGCCCAAGGGCAAGCAAGGCAAGTGATTGTCCCCGTGCCGCATGGGCGTAATGTCGCGAAAATTGTTTCTTTAACGAGGGCCCTATGCTGTCCAACGGTCGTTCCTACCTTGCCATTCCCGGTCCATCGGTCACGCCGGATCGAGTACTGAACGCAATGCACCGCGCCGCGCCCAATATCTATACCGGCGAACTGATCGATATGACCTACAGCCTGCTGCCGGACCTGCGTGCCGTCGCCCGCACCGATCATCATGTGGCGATCTATATCGCGAATGGCCATGGCGCATGGGAGGCCGCACTCAGTAACGTCGTGAGCGCTGGTGACACGGTTCTTGTGCTGGCCACGGGGCGGTTTGGCCACGGTTGGGGCGAAATGGCTGACGGGCTTGGGCCGCTGACGTTGAACATCGCCGATCCGGCGCAGCGCTCGCACGCGGTCACGTCAATCTGCATCGGATCTCCTGACGGGGATCGGTTGCGCGCCTGGATGGAGGACGTCACGGGCGTGACCCTTGGGATCGGGCTGGGTCGTGAACCGACCGACGCTTATTTCCGCATTGGTCACATGGGACATGTGAACGCGCATATGGTGCTGGGAGTCCTGGGCAGTCTGGATGCGGGCCTTAAAGCCCTGAATATCCCGCATGGGGATGGCGCGTTGCAATCGGCGGCCAATGTCGTCGCGTCTGCATCCCTAACCCCCTAAGATCCGTCCGCGCCACGTGATCAACTGGTTGACGAGCACTGCCGTGAGCAACATCCATAGCCCGCCAAGCAGCGATGCAATCGTCAACAGCACCATGAACAACAACAGGCCAAACGACACAAGAAAGGCGTTGGTGTAGTTTTCGACGGATTGTTGCTGGTCGCGATCTGACATGCTGTCCCTTTGTGCTGCAAACAACACTAGCAGCCGGTTGCGAAAAATCACCTAACGCTTTCGTGCGTCATCCAATGCGGCTGGAAGGGCAGCGGCCAAAGCATCAAGATCGGCAGGCGTGCCGCAGCTGATGCGAATGCAGCGGTCTTGCGGGGCGACAAACGGCATGCGCACAAATATACCACGCGCAATAAGGCCTGAAAGAGCGGCGCGTGCAAAATTACCATCCTCACCGCAATCAATCGCGACAAAGTTTGTGGCAGACGACAGGGCGGTTAACCCGTTGTCAGCAGCAATCTGGCCGATACGCTTGCGGGCGGTATCTACCTGCGCGTGCACATGCGCCAGCCAGTCCTGATCAGCCAAGGCGGCCAGCGCGCCGGTCTGTGAAATCCGGTTCATCCCGAAATGATTGCGCACTTTGTTGAAGGCATTGATCAGTGGCGCGGGGCCAATCGCATAGCCCACGCGCGCGCCCGCCATCCCGTATCCTTTGGAAAAGGTGCGCATCCGGATCACGCGGGTATCGGTCGGGTCAATCTTGGGGGCGGTGCCCTCGGGGGCCAGCTCGATATAGGCCTCGTCCAGCACCAGCAACGCATGATCGGGCACCGCATTGATCATGGCCGTGATCGTTGCCGCGTCATGGTATGTGCCCATCGGATTGTCGGGGTTGGCGATGTAAATCAGCTTGGCGCTGACCTCGCGGGCCTTGTCGATCAGGTGGTCAGGGTCTTCAAAATCGCCAGTATAGGGCACCTGATGCAGCACGCCGCCAAAACCCGCCACGTGATAATTGAACGTCGGATAGGCGCCCGCACTTGTGACAACGGCGTCACCGCGGCCGATAATCAGGCGCACCAGCAGGCCCAACAGCGTGTCGATACCTTCGCCGATCATGATATGTTCAGGTGCGATACCGTGATGCGCGGCCAAGGCGATGCGTAGATCGTGGCTTTCGGGGTCGGCATACATCCAGACGTCGCTGGCCGCAGCCTTCATCGCGGCGACGGCTTTGGGCGAGGGGCCAAAGACCGATTCATTGGCACCCAAACGGGCGGCAAACGGTGCGTTTCGTGCGCGCTCCTGTGCTTCTGGTCCAACGAATGGAACCGAGGAGGGCAGGGCGGCGGCAAGCGGGTTCAGGCGTGGGTCATCAATCATGGGGGGAGATAAGCGCGGCTTGTCCCCTTTGAAAAGCATTTAATGCGCGCCTAGATGCGAATAAATCGCAACAAGGGGGATTTCCCAATGGCCAAACTGACAAGGCGCGACTTTCTGGCCACATCATGCGCGGCGATGACCGTGCGCGCCCTACCAACACTGGCAACTCGCGCAGGCGGGCGGCGCATCCTGACGCCAGTCTATGACAAAGGGCTGGGAATGATGCGCGCGGTGGAGAAAGTCATTCCCTAGGCGCGCATCATCTTAGATCTCGTTCAAACGGTCCAAAGCGGCGGACAATTGCGCGATTTCTTCTTCGCGCAAGGCCAGATTTGCCTTGGCTTCGGCGACGATTTCGTCAGGGGCAGAGGCGACAAATTTAGGATTGTTCAACCGGCCTCGCAATCCACCCGCCTCTTTCTCAACTTTACCCAAGCTCTTGGCGATACGCTCTTTTTCCGCATCTACGTCAATGATATCGGCCAACGGTAGCGCGAATGTCGCGCCCGGCGTCGCCACGGTCAATGACCCTTTGGGGGCTGCGTCAACGGCCGTCATGCTGTCAATGCGCGCAAGGCGTTTGATCATCATTTGGTTGTTGTCCCAAGCCGTTTGCGCGGCCGCGTCGCTGTTCAATTGCAACACCGGAATCTTCAAGCCGGCAGGCACATTCATCTGCGCGCGGGCAGATCGTACACCTTCGATCATGGCGATGGTCCAGCCCAGTTCGGCGTCCGCCTCGGCGTCAACCAAATCAGCCGCCGTATAGGTCGGCCAATCAGCGTGGACCAGCATTTTGGAACGGGTGCCCAAAGTGCCCCACAATTCTTCGGTAATGAACGGCATGATCGGGTGCAGCAGCACGAGGCACTGGTCCAGAACCCACGCCATTGTCGCTTGGGTTTCCGCCTTGGCGGCATCGTCGCCGTCCATCAACAGCGGCTTGGACAGTTCTACATACCAGTCACAAACCTTGCCCCACACGAAGGCATAAAGCGCGTTGGCGGCATCGTTGAAACGGTAGGCTGTGAGGGCCGCATCGACCTCTTCGCGCACGCGCCCCGTTTCGCCGATGATCCATTTATTCACGGGCGCGGTCGGTGTCGGGATCGTGCCGTCACTACCCACGGCGTCGTTCATTTCGGCAAAGCGGCAGGCGTTCCACAGCTTGGTGCCAAAGTTGCGATATCCTTTGATCCGGTCTTCGGAAATTTTCAGCACACCGCCAATAGCCGCCATTGCCGCGTTGGACATGCGCAGGGCGTCGGCACCATAAAGGTCAATCATATCAAGCGGATCGATGACGTTGCCACGGGTTTTGGACATCTTTTCACCCTTGGCGTCGCGCACAAGCTGGTGAAGATAAACCGTGTGGAACGGATTTTCATGCAGCACCGCTTGGGACATCATCATCATCCGCGCAACCCAGAAGAACAGGATGTCCTGCCCTGTGATCAGCACATCACCGGGGAAGTATTTCGACAGTTCGTTGGTGTCCTCGGGCCAGCCGAGCGTGCCGAATGGCCAGAGGCCAGACGAAAACCATGTGTCCAGAACGTCTGGGTCGCGATAAAGCACGACTTCTTCGCCATCGGTAATGTCGTCGTCATCAGACGCAAGGCGCACGGGCAGATCGTAATGCGCGGCGGCCATGGTGATGATCTCGGCCTCGGTTGCGGCGCAGAAAATTTTGTTGCCGCCAGCGGTGTATTTGGCTTCGATGTCGATCAGGCCATCATCGCCAATCGCGCCGGCTGCCTCGGCTGGACCATACCATACCGGGATCTGGTGCCCCCACCACAGTTGGCGGGAAATGCACCACGGCTCGATATTCTCGAGCCAGTGATAGAATACCTTTTCGCCCGACTCAGGGATGATTTTCACGTCGCCTTGGCGCACGGACTCCAGCGCGGGGCCGACAATTTTGTCGGTGTCCACGAACCACTGATCAGTAAGCATTGGTTCGATCACCACTTTGGAGCGATCGCCAAACGGCTGCATGATCTTTTTGTTTTCGACGTAGGGCACCAGTTCCAGATGTTCGGAATTGGTTTCGGGGTCGATTGTTTTCACGAGGGTCGACACGGCCAACCCTTCGGCGGTGATGTCGGCGACCACGCGTTTGCGCGCCTCGAAACGATCCAGCCCGCGGTATTCTTCGGGCACCATGTTCATCGCCGCAACTGACGCCTCGGTAAATTCAGCTTCGCCATTGGCAATCGCCTGCGCCATGGCGGCCTCGTCAGCGTAGGGCGCCCCATCAGCGCGCATCGCACCCTTGGTGTCCATCAAATTATACATCGGAATGCCGCCGCGCTTGGCGACTTGGTAGTCGTTGAAATCATGCGCGCCGGTGATCTTCACGGCACCTGAACCGAAATCCTTGTCAGGATATTCGTCGGTGATGATCGGGATCAACCGGCGATGTTCAGCCGGACCAACCGGAATTTCGCACAGTTTTCCGACAATCGACGCATAGCGTTCGTCAGACGGATGCACTGCGACTGCACCGTCGCCCAGCATGGTTTCAGGGCGGGTCGTGGCGATAGAAATGTAGTCGCGCGTCTCACGCAGGGTGACATTCCCGTCCTCGTCTTTTTCAACGTATTCATAGGTTTGCCCGTCTGCGAGCGGATATTTGAAGTGCCACATGTGGCCGTCGACTTCGGTATTTTCGACCTCGAGATCGGAAATTGCCGTTTCGAAATGCGGATCCCAGTTGACCAAACGTTTGCCGCGATAGATCAGGCCCTTGTCATACATGTCGACAAAAACGCGGATCACGGCATCGTGGAAATTGCCGTCTTTTTCACTGTCCGGTGCAGTTTCGGCACCCGACATGGTGAAGGCAGATCGCGACCAATCCATTGAATCGCCCAGACGACGCGCCTGTTGTTCAATCGTGCCACCCTTGGCGGCCTTCCATTCCCAGACTTTTTCAAGGAACTTTTCGCGCCCCAGTTCAACCCGCTTGGGCTGCCCCGTGTCGGCCAGTTCCTTTTCCACCATTAACTGCGTCGCAATCCCGGCGTGATCCAGACCGGGCTGCCACAGGGTGTCAAACCCCTGCATCCGTTTCCAGCGGGTCAGGATATCCATCAGCGTGTGGTTGAACGCGTGGCCAACGTGTAGCGATCCGGTGACGTTGGGCGGTGGCAGCATGATGCAAAAGGTCTCATCGCGGCTGGCATTGGCACCCGCGGCAAAGGCTTGCGCCTCTTCCCACGCGGCATAAATGCGCCCTTCGGCAATCGCTGAATCGAATGTCTTTTCCATTGGCATCGGCTCTGTCCCATCTGGTTTGAATGGGGGAATACCCAATGCAGCGGCCAAGGGAAAGGGTCAGACGGCGCGATCAATCCGCGTAGACAGATGGATCAGCGATTCCGAGCTTTCAACGCCCGCAATCGCGCCGATCCTGTCCAGCGTTTCATCCAGTTCCAGCGTCGAGGTCGTGCGCAACTGGCAGGCCAAATCAAAGCGCCCGGATGTGGTGTGAACCTTTTCCACGGCGGGTAAGTGGCGCAGATGGGTCAGCACGGCAGTTTGCGCAGATGGTTTGATGTTGATCAGCACGGTTGCGCGGATCATCCCCGCCTGCGCGCTGTCGGACAAGCGCAGGGTATATCCCGCGATCACGCCGCTGCGTTCCAGTCGATCAAGACGGGCCTGCACGGTCGTGCGGGCAATGCCCAACTGTGCGGCAAGTTTTGCCACTGGCATGCGGGCATTGCCGCCCAGCAGGGACAGAATTTGGCGGTCGGTCGAGTCAATATCGGTCATATTGCACATCGTAGCGTCATACTGGCGAAAACAAGAGTCATTTTGTGCGATATGCCACGATAATCTGACCATGCCTGCGCCTAATCTTGTGGAAAGCAAATCAACAGGTAGATCCAACAATGTATGAACCGGTCGCGCTCCAATCTGATCCCGCGCTGTTTCTGGCGGCCAATTCGCCTGACATGCCCGTGCATTTTTTCGCGCCTGCGATTCTTGATGCCCATCTTGCGCAATTTCGTGCGGGGTTTGACGGAATGGTCACATATGCCGTCAAGGCCAACCCCGACGAGGCCGTCATTGCCCGACTGTGCGCGGGCGGAATTGCGGGATTCGACGTGGCCTCGCCTGATGAAATCGCGCTGATCCGGCGGCTGTGCCCTGTGGCAGCGCTGCATTACAATAACCCCGTGCGATCGCGCGCCGAAATTGCATTTGGGATCGCGGCAGGCGTCGCGTCATGGTCGGTTGACGACGCGGGCGAGTTGGCAAAATTGATCGCGGCGGGCGTGGCAGATTGCGAAATAGCGGTCCGTTTCAAGCTGGCCGTGGGCGGCGCGGCCTATGATTTCGGTGCCAAGTTTGGTGCCGACGAAGACGCAGCCGTTGCTTTGTTGCGACAGGTGTCACAGGCTGGTTTCACCCCGGCGCTGACCTTTCATGTGGGCACGCAGTGCCGCGATCCGCAGGCCTATGTGACCTATATTCATGCCGCCGCGCGCATTGCGGCGCGGGCTGGTGTGACGATTGAACGGCTGAACGTTGGCGGTGGTTTTCCATCGGCGCGCGATGGCATGCCCTTGGATATGCACCGCTTTTTCAATGCGATCCACACCGCCGTCGATGCGTTTGCCAAACGCCCCGCGCTGGTTTGCGAGCCGGGACGCGGGTTGGTTGCGGATAGTCACGCCTATGGCGTGCAGGTCAAATCCCTGCGCGCGGGTCGTGTTTATCTGAACGACGGGATATATGGCGGGTTGTCCGAATTCCCCTCGATGATCGTGCCCAGATTTCACGTCGTGTCCCATGATGGCGTGGCCCGTAACGGCGCACCTGATCCACGGATCGTGTTTGGCCCGACCTGCGACAGTATTGATCAGCTTCCCAATCCGTTGCCGCTGCCTTTCGACCTAGAAGAAGGCGACTGGATCGTTTTTTCAGCGATGGGGGCCTATTTGAA
>JBLHNX010000053.1:0-11066 GCA_047622125.1 Paracoccaceae bacterium
ATATGTATGGACGCGACAACAGCGATATCACACGTCAATGCGAAGACGTGCTGGCACGGCTGGAAAAGGCTGACGCGGCACTACTGTTCCCCTCGGGCATGGCGGCGATCGCGGCTATCTTTCGCACTCTGCCCAGTGGCGCGACCGTGGTGGCACAGTCTGGCATTTACTGGGGCACGACCAAATGGTTGCGCGATTTTTGCGCGCGCAGGACTGTGACGTTGATTGAAGTGGACGCGGCAGACACAGCCCAACTTGGCGCTGCCATATCGACCCATAATCCACAGATAACATTCATTGAAACGCCTTCTAACCCTTGGTTGAAAACTGTCGATATCGCGCAAGCGGCAGCGCTGACCCATGCGGCAGGCGGGCTGTTGATAGTCGATTCCACTGCCGCCACACCGATCCTGTCGCAACCGCTGGCCCTTGGCGCGGATATCGCAATGCACTCGGCGACTAAGGCGATCAACGGTCATTCCGATGTGCTGGCTGGTGTGCTTGCGACCAATGCGACCGACGCGCCAATCTGGCAGGCTATCGCCGTTGATCGCCACGATGCCGGCGCTGTGATTAACCCGTTTGCTGCTTGGCTACTGCTGCGCGGCATGCGCACCCTGCCCCTGCGCGTGGAACGGATGAGCGCGACAGCATTTGCCTTTGCGACCCATTTCGCCGCCCATCCGAAAATAGGAGCGGTCTTTTATCCCGGACTGCCCGGCCACGCGGGCCACGCGGTAGCCGCACAGCAGATGACGGGCGGGTTTGGCTGCCTTTTGTCGGTGCTGGTGCGCGGTGATGCGGCAGATGCCTTGCGCGTTGCGGGCCGCCTGCAACTGTTCGCGCGCGCCACCTCGCTTGGTGGTGTCGAAAGCCTCGTGGAGCATCGCCACACAATCGAGCCGCACACCGGCATCCCGCCCAACCTGCTGCGCCTGTCGATCGGCATCGAACACGCGGGCGACCTGATTGCCGATATGGAGCAAGCCCTTGGTTGATATCCTCCTTCCGCTGGCCCAAATGGCCGACACGGTATTGCGCACCGCCGAGGGGCGCGAAAAGACCGCCCTGTCACGCGCGTTTGCCGCCCAGTGGCAGGCGGCCCGCGCGCGCGGTGAGAGGCCCGAAATCGGCACCGCTAGCCCACCAACCGAACCCGCACGCCCTGCCAAGCCAGAACTGCTAAACCCGCGCGATGTGCCGCGCCGAAAACCCGGCACAGTTGAGGGGCGCATCGCCATTTTGCACGCTGTCGCGCATATCGAATTGAACGCCGTGGACCTGCACTGGGATATCATCGCGCGCTTTACCGACACAGCCATGCCGATCGGGTTCTTTGATGATTGGGTCAAGGCAGCGGATGAAGAATCTAAACATTTCAACCTGTTGTGTGATTGCTTGCTAGCGCACGGCAGCCATTACGGCGCCTTGCCCGCCCACGCAGGCATGTGGCGCGCGGCGCAAGATACCGCGAACGATCTGATGGGGCGTCTGGCCGTCGTGCCGATGGTCCTTGAGGCGCGCGGTTTGGACGTGACCCCCGGCATGATCAAGATTTTCCAGCAGGCCAAAGACCACCAAACCATCGACGCGCTGAACGTGATATACGCCGAAGAAGTGCATCACGTCGCCTATGGCTCAAAATGGTTCCATTTTCTATGTGGCCGACACGATCTGGACCCGACGGGTGTGTTTCATGACCTTGTAGGGCGCTATTTTCACAGCACGCTCAAGCCGCCGTTCAACGAGGAAAAGCGCGCCGAGGCTGGCATCCCACCCGATTTTTATTGGCCGCTGGCCGAGACAATCAAGCCGCGCCGTTAACCAACCCAACCGCGTGCGCATCCGGCAATCGGCGCATTTTCGCCCATTTTGGTCTGCATCCTACTGGATTTGTGCATTTTTACGTTAAATTGTTGCAGCAGAGTCCCCACCCCGTTAACACCGTCTTGCACACCAATTTGCTGGGGGGGGCTGGTGTGCGACTGTGGGATGGGTACTAAAGGGACACAAACGTGCGATCACGCTTAATTCAAAAGTTGCATATGGCGCTGGAAAAGCGCTTCCCGGAAAAGCGTATATTCCTGCGTTCGGACACTGAAACACGTTTTATTCGTTTGCGGTCCGAGACCCAATTACTGGCTTGGGCCGGTGGTGCTGTCACTGTCGCTTGGACAATTATTGCAACCGCGATCTTGTTGATGGACACGATAGGCGCGGGCAATTTCCGCGCGCAGGCCCTGCGTGATCAGATGATCTACGAGGAACGCCTGAACGCCATGTCCGTTGAACGCGACCACCGCGCCGCAGAGGCACAGGCCGCGCAATCACGTTTCTCGTTGGCGATGGATCAGATTTCGGTAATGCAGTCCGAACTGCTGTCATCCGAAGACGGCCGCCGCGAAATGGAAACCGGAATCGAAGTCGTGCAGGCAACTTTGCGCCGCGCGATGCAAGAACGCGAAGCCGCGCGCGACGAGGCTGCCGTGCTGACCGCGGCACTTGACGGTGACACAAGCGGAATAGCTGGAAGAAGCAGCGTCGAAGCCAGCGGGACAGTTGATCTTTTGGGCGAGGCGCTGGCGCAAACTGCCGCAGAACGCGATCTGATCGCCGCAGACGCCCAATTTGCAATCGAACATGCCGCCGAGATGGAGCTTGAACTGCGCCTACTTGAAGATAAGACCGACGCGATTTTCCGCCAACTCGAAGAGGCTATGACCGTGTCGGTGGAGCCACTTGACCGGATGTTTCGCGCCGCTGGCCTGAACCCTGACGACCTGTTGGCCGCTGCACGCCGCGGATATTCCGGTACAGGTGGCCCGCTAACCCCGTTCCAGTTTTCAACCCGTGGCGGCGTAACTGATCCTGAAACCGAACGCGCCAACGCCATTCTGGGCGGGCTTGACCGGATCAACCTTTATCGCATCGCCGCAGAACGTGCGCCGTTTGCTGTTCCTGTGCACGACAGCTACCGCTTTACCTCTGGTTTTGGCCAACGTTGGGGCCGGATGCACAACGGCACCGACTTTGCAGCCCCTATTGGCACGCCGATCTATGCACCAGCTGACGGTGTTGTGACTTTCGCAGGCTGGTCTTCGGGCTATGGTCGTCTGGTTAAGATCCAGCACGAGTTCGGGGTCGAGACACGCTATGCCCACCAAAATCGAATTCGCGTAGAAGTTGGACAAAGAGTCTCGCGCGGGGACCGAATTGGTGATATTGGCAATTCTGGACGGTCAACTGGCCCACACTTGCACTATGAAATCCGCGTAGGCGGACGCCCCGTTAACCCAATGATTTATATAAGAGCTGGACAAGATGTTTTCTAAAAGCAAAATCAACGAACCCGGCCCAAGCGCCGCTGACACCAAATCCGCAGCAACTGATGCTGCCAAGCCTGCAACAAGCGGCATGTCCTCGCCCGAGTTCAAACCCTCGGCACCCAAGGCCAAGCCGCCTGCTTCCGTTCTTTCGACGGACCTGCACATCAAGGGCAACCTCAAGACCACCGGCGATATCAACATCGAAGGTCAGGTTGACGGCGACATTCGCGCCCACCTGCTAACCATCGGCGAAGGTGCCACAGTCAGAGGCGAATGCATTGCCGACGACGTGGTGATCAATGGCCGCATCATCGGCACAGTGCGCGGGCTCAAGGTGCGCCTGACATCGTCAGCGCGGGTCGAGGGTGACATCATCCACAAGACAATCGCCATCGAAAGCGGTGCGCATTTCGAAGGCTCCGTACAGCGTCAGGACGATCCCCTTAGCAAAGGTGCCAAAGGTATCACGACTGCAGCCGCCAAGCCGGGCGACGCCAAAGCTTAACGCCTACGCGACGATCAATTTGAAAACGGGCGCCCAGTTATCTGCGGCGCCCTTTTTGTTGTATCGCAATTGTCACGCGTCGCCATCATGGCGCACAGCAAATTGCCTCAATCAACCGGATCGTAAAGCGCGCGGCGGTAAAGGTGCCATGTGGCGTGGCCCAGCACCGGAAGCACCACCATCAGCCCAAGAAACATCGGCGCAAGGGCAATAAGTGACAGCAGGGCGATAATCCCCGCCCAGATCCACAACACGACCAGATTGGCGCGCACTGTGCGAAAGCTCAGGATCATGGCGCTGATGAAATCGATCTCTTTTTCAAGCACAAGCGGCAGGCTAACTACAGTTAGCGAAAACAGAAAGAACGCAAGCACAGCCCCGACGCCCAATTCCACAGCGATCATCGTCAGCCCGTTGGGCGTCAGAAATGCCTCCCAGCTTTGCGAGATATTGGTCATCGTCGACAGCCCCATGAACAGCGCGAAAATCATATGCGCCAGAAAGGTCCAGAACAGGAAATAGAACACGATGATGGCGCCGATCCACGGCACCTGTCGGGTGCGTTCATTCCATACGACGCCCAAGATGGCGCGCCACTGCAACGGTTGATCCGCCTCAAGCCTGCGGCTGACCTCATACAATCCGACCGCAGCAAAGGGGGCCGCCAGCGGAAACCCCAGCGATGTTGCAAGTGTCCAGCTTACATGGCCCGCGCCAAGCCAAAGCATAAAGAACCCGCCCAAAACATAGACCGCACTAAAGAACAGCCCGAATTGCGGCGCACGTCGAAAATCAGCCATGCCCGCCTTAAGGACCACCCAAAGCTCGGGCAGGGTCACATGGCCAATCTCGGGCAGTGGTGATGCAGCAATGTGATCGCTTGCGTCCGGCATGATATTCCCCTTTGTGAATACTTCGCCAGTGCTGCGTCACTAAGTCAAGGTGTTAGTCCTCGGCGTTGGCTTCAGCGCGGGATTTACCGGCGACGTCCATCGCAAGTGTCGCTGCCATAAACGCATCCAGATCACCATCAAGCACGCCGGATGTATCGCTGGTCTCGTGGCGGGTACGCAGGTCTTTGACCATCTGGTAGGGCTGCAAGACGTATGATCTGATCTGGTTGCCCCAGCCCGCATCGCCGGCGTTTTCATGGGCTTCGTTCACCAGCGTCGAGCGCTTGTCCAATTCGATCTGATAGAGCCGCGACTTCAGCGCTTTCATCGCGATATCACGGTTCTGGTGCTGGGACTTTTCCGAGGACGTCACGACAATGCCCGTGGGCGCGTGGGTTATACGCACGGCAGAGTCAGTCGTGTTGACGTGCTGCCCGCCTGCCCCGCTCGAGCGATACGTATCAATGCGAATGTCCGAGGGGTTCACCTCGATTTCGATGTTATCATCGACCACCGGATAAACTTTAACGGATGTGAACGACGTATGGCGTTTGGCGGCGCTATCGAATGGCGAAATCCGCACAAGGCGATGCACACCGGATTCCGATTTAAGCCAGCCATAGGCGTTCAGCCCACTGATCTTGTAGGCGGCCGATTTGATGCCCGCTTCTTCGCCGGGGCTTTCGGATTGCAGTTCAACCTTATAGCCTTTTTTCTCGGCCCATCGCACATACATCCGCGCCAGCATATTGGCCCAGTCGCAGCTTTCGGTGCCGCCCGCCCCCGAGTTGATCTCAAGGAAGGTGTCGTTGGCATCCGCCTCGCCGTCCAGCAGCGCCTCAAGCTCTTTGGTTGCGGCTTTTTCAGCCAGCACAGCAAGGGCGGCTTCAGCTTCGGCGATCACTTCTGCGTCGTCTTCCATCTCGCCCAGTTCGATCAGATCCACGTTGTCGGTCTTGTCCTGTGCGATAGTTTCATAGGTGGCAATCGCATCAACCAACATCTGCCGGTTGCGCATCAGCGTTTGCGCCGCGGCAGGATCATCCCACAAAGTCGGGTCCTCAACGCGCGCGTTGAATTCCTCAAGCCGGTGCTTGGCTGTGTCCCAATCCATCCGCTGCTTGAGAAGCTCAAGAGATTTGTCGATGGCAGCAATGATGTTTTGCGTCTCGGCGCGCATGGCAGGGCTTTCCACATTTATGGTTTGCTCGGTGATAGCCCGCCCACGGGGGGCGGGCAAGCCAGCTTAGTAAACGCCACCCGATGACAGAGTGCCAAAGGTCGCTTGCGGCCCTACGGTCGCGGTGTCCCCTGTCGATGTGGTGACTTGGCGCGCGCTGTTCGTGACTTCGTCAAACAGCGGCAGATCAGAGGCCATAGCGAAACCACCATCAAAGGTAATCCCGAACACGGGCTCTTCACCGATGCGGAAACACTCAGAGACGACATTGTCGCCCGATATCCCGTCAGGCAGGCGTGCTCCACTAAAGCGGTCGATATTGATGAACTGACAGCCATCGGGGATTTCAAAATTACCGCCACCATAGCGCTGGATCGCTTGCGCCATAAAGCTGTTGAACACAGGGCCGCACAGCGTGCCGCCATAGGCGCGGGAGCCAAGCGTGCGTGGCGTGTCATAGCCGATATAGCAGCCGGCCACGATATTGGACGAAAAGCCGACGAACCATGCATCTTTGGCGTCATTAGTCGTCCCTGTCTTACCCGCAATCGGCACTGGCAGGTTGATCACGCTGCGCGCCGTGCCACGTTCGACAACGCCGCGCATCATGCTGGTCAGCTGATAGGCCGTCACCGCGTTCATCACACGTTCGCGGTTGGATTGAATTTCAGGCGCGCGGCCCGGTTCCAGCAGAACAGAATCGCAATCGATGCAAATGCGCTGATCGTGCTGATAGACAGTTTCGCCAAAGCGATCCTGCACGCTGTCAACAACTGTCGGCTCCACCCGCTCACCGCCATTGGCAAACATCGCATAGGCCGCAACCATGCGGAACAGCGTGGTTTCCTCGGATCCAAGTGCCGCTGCCAGATAGGCGGTCATATTGTCGTAAACGCCAAAACGTTCGGCGTAATCGGCGATTACATCCATCCCGACCTCTTGGGCCAGACGGACGGTCATGACGTTACGCGATTGTTCGATCCCTGTGCGCAGCGGAGTTGGCCCATAAAACTGGTTCGAGGAGTTCATCGGACGCCATATTTCACCACCTGCGCGCACCTCGATCGGGGCATCCACAACGATGGTCGCGGGGGTATAGCCACTGTCCAGTGCGGCAGCATAAACAAACGGTTTGAACGACGATCCGGGCTGGCGGTAGGCTTGCGTGGCGCGGTTCAATTCGGAATGCTGGAACGAAAACCCGCCCTGCATTGCAATCACGCGGCCCGTGTTCACGTCCATCGCCATAAAGCCGCCCTGCACTTCGGGGACTTGGCGCAGGCTCCAGCGGATAAAGCTGTCGTCGCTGTCGGCTGTCATCTTGCGCACATGCACAACATCGCCGACGGTAAAATTATCGACAAAGCTACCGCGCATCCATTCGATGTCATTGCGCGGCACGACCTGATCAGGTTCATCCGCACCGTTGTCTTCGATGCCAAGACGCATCTCGCGATCACCGACCTCAAGCACGACGGCAGGATACCACTGGTTTTCCAACGTGATATCACGGGCCACGCGCACAGCGCTCAGGGCCGCGCGCCAGCTTTCTTCGCTCGCCAGTTCCTCGGTTGGGATGGTCAGGCCTGTGCCACGCCAAACGCCAAGCCCGCGATCAAACTGCTCGAGTGCGGCGCGCAACGCTTGGCTGGCGATTTGTTGCATTTCCTCGTCCACGGTAGCGCGGATCGAAAAACCGGCGGTGGTGAAATATTCTGCCTCAACACCCAATTCGCTGACGATCTGACGGCGCACCTGATCGGTAAAGTAATCGCGCGGCGGCACTGAACTGCGGAAACTGGGGAAATCGCCGCCCTGCACAGTGCGCAGCGGATCGGCCAATGCTTCGGCCAGTTCGGCGTCATTGATATAGCCGTTCTCGTACATTTCCTGCAGAATAAACGCCCGGCGCTCCAAAGCGGCCTCGCGCTGGCGCACGGGGTGATAGCTATAGGGCGCTTTGGGATGCACGGCCAAAAACGCAGCTTCTGCGATCGTCAGCTCGGACAGGGGTTTGTTGAAATAGCTTTGCGCGGCGGCTGTCACACCGTAGCTGCGCACGCCAAGGTCAATCTCGTTCAGATAAAGTTCAAGAATGCGCTCCTTGGGCATGGATTCTTCGATCCGCGCGGCCAGAATAATCTCTTGAATTTTGCGTTCCGCAGTGCGCGAGCCGTCCAGCAGGAAGTTTTTCATCACCTGCTGCGTGATCGTTGACGCCCCGCGCAAGTCGCGCCCGCCCGACAGAACCGCATCATAAAACGCGCCCGCCATGCCGCGCACATCATAGCCCGCGTGGTCATAGAAATTCTTGTCTTCGGCGGAAATGAACGCCTGCTTTACGATATCGGGGATCTCCTCGGCGGGGGTGAAGAGACGCCGTTCGGTGGCGAATTCATCAATGATTGCGCCTTCGCTGGAATAAATCCGGCTGATCGTTTTAGGGGTGTAATTCGCCAGAACCTCGTAGGTGGGCAAGTCACGACCATACATGTAGAAAATCGCGCCAAGCGTCAGGGCGCCCATGGCAATGCCAAGGGTAAGCATCGAAAAGATACCGCCCAGAAAAGACAAGATAAAGCGTAGCACGCGTGCGCCCCCGTTATTGTGCCCCGCTTATATGGGCACGCGGGGGAATCGTCAAAAGCGCAAAGCACCATATCGGCCATTAAGTGCCAGTTGAGCGGACACATCTGCGTGCGTGCTTGCCAATTGCACGCCTTGGCCCAAACTGCATGGCCATGACACCCGAAGATATCATTCCCACCTATACCCGCGTCGCCCCGCAATGGGACCGGCTGCGCAGTCGCACGCTGTTTGAAAAACGCTGGCTGGACCGGATGTTGGACTATACGCCGCTGCACGGAAAACGGCGGCGAATTCTCGATCTGGGTTGCGGATCGGGGCAACCCATCGCCAGTTACCTGATGGAACGGGGCGCCGCGGTTACGGGCGTAGACGCGGCCATGCCGATGGTCGATCTGTTCGCCGCAAACCTGCCCCGCGCCACCGTGCACCACGATGATATGCGCGGTCTTAGCCTTGGGGTGCCCTTTGATGCGATCCTCGCATGGGACAGCTTTTTCCACCTGTCACAGGACGATCAGCGGGCGATGTTTGCGACCTTTTCCACCCATGCCGCCCCGCGTGCCGCGTTGATGTTCACCAGTGGCGACACCGCAGGCCACGTCATCGGACAAGTCGGCGGCGAACCGGTGTATCATGCCAGCCTTGCGCCCGAGGACTATCAAGCCTGCCTCGCAAAGCACGGATTCGACGTTATAAAACACGTGGTGAATGATCCGACCTGCGGCGGACATACGATCTGGCTTGCGCGTTTCCGCGGGCGTTACTGACGCACCAACGGATCAAGGGCCGCTTCGGCTGCGGCCCAGCGTTGCACGGCCAAGACGATGCCTTCGACCAGACTGGCGCGCCCTTGGGGCGTGACAAGGTTGGCGCGGTCGTTTTCGTTGGACAAAAACCCGACTTCGATCAGCACCGACGGGAAATCAGCCGCATTCAGCACCGCCAGAACCGCCTCGCGGCGCGGGCGTGAATTCAGGTTTGCATCCGCGTCCCGCAGACCTGTCACCAGCGCCTGCGCCAGCCGTTCGCCTTTGGGGGCCGTTTCAAGGCGGGCTAAATCCATGAGAACGGTGGCGACAGTGTCGTCCTGCCCGCTCAGATCCAGCCCCGCCAAAAGATCGGCGCGATCATGGCGTTCGGCCATGCGCTGTGACGCTTCGCCGATCGCTTCGTCGGTCAACGTATAGATCGACGCACCCGAGGCATCGTCGGTTTCAAGTGCATCCGCATGCAGCGAGATAAATGCATCTGCGCGGGCCAAACGCGCCATGGTGATACGTTCTTCAAGGGGGACGAATATATCGCTGTTACGGGTCAGCACGACCTGCACGCCACCTGCCCGCACCAGCCCCTCGCCGACCTCGCGGGCCAATTGCAGCATCAAATCGGCCTCTTGCAGCCCGTCGCGTTCTGCACCGGGATCAATGCCGCCATGGCCGGGGTCAATTACGATCGTCAGCACACCATCATCAACGGGCGGCGCGACTTGTTGCGTCGGATCGGACGCCATCAGGAAATCCCAATCGGGATCGGCGGGCGCACCCGACAGCGCGGCATAGGTTTCGGCGTCTGTGCTTTCCAGCGCAATCGTCAACAACGCGGTCCCGCTTGTTTCATCCACGGCCATGCCCGCAGCGCGCACCCGCAACGCTACATCCAGATCGAGCACCATGCGCGACCAGCCCGGACGCAACGCCCCGAACCGCAGATCGCTGACTTTATCAGCGTTTAGCAATGCTGTACGCGACACACCGCGCCAATCGACCTCGCGAAAGTCAAGCACGAGACGACGCGGATTATCCAGCGTGAACACGCGGTAGGGCACAGGTTGCGACAGATAAAGATCAACCTGAGCCCCGCCCCACGTGTCGCGCACCTGGCTTTGGGCCACGTCCAACCGCGCAAGGCCGGAAAAGTCCTGCGCAATGGAGGGCAAGGCCAACGTAACCGCCAGCAAAAGACCGAAAATTCGGGATACCTGTCGCGCCTGCATAGGGTTTCTTACCTGCTTTTCACCGACACTATCACGCCTGCGCCCGCGCCGCCATAAACTGCTGCAAGCGCGCCATCCCGTCACGCATATCGCCCGTCGACCGTGCATAGGAAAACCGCAACCAGTGGTGGCCGCGCAGGGGATCGAAATCAAGCCCCGGTGTCACCGCAACCCCGGCAACATCCAGAATTTCCGCAGCAAAGGCGCGGGCATCATCCGTGTAATCGCTGACATCCACATAGACATAAAACGCGCCATCCGGCGGGGCGAAACGATGAAAGCCCGCCGCGCGCAAACCGTCCATGACGACTTGGCGGTTCTGCGCATAGACAGCCAGATAGCCATCCAGTTCGGGCGTGCATTCCATTGCGCCAAGGGCAAGTTCCTGACCCGCGTGCGGGGCACAGATGAACATGTTTTGCGCCAGCCGCTCAACGATGCGCACATGGTCTTGGGGAACCACCATCCAGCCGACCCGCCAGCCAGTCATGCTGAAATACTTGGAGAACGAGTTGATCACATAAACCTCGTCCGTCACTTCAAGGGCGCTGACGGCCTTGGCCTCGTATTCGATCCCGTG
>JBLHNX010000054.1:0-10700 GCA_047622125.1 Paracoccaceae bacterium
ATAGGTATTTCATGTTCGCTGAATTCTTCAAACGCCTGACCGGCCCCGCCGAAACCCCCGTCACAGACGAGGACGCCCGCCTTGCCATTGGCGCGCTGCTTGTGCGTATTGCCAAAGCGGATGGGAACTACCGCCCCGAGGAAATCGCGCGGATCGACCGGATTTTGGCAAAGCGCTATGATCTGGACGTGGTGTCGGCTGCCAAACTGCGCGCGAAATGCGAACATATCGAACATGATGCGCCTGACACAGTGCGCTTTACCCGCGTCATAAAGGATGTTGTGCCCTACGAAGAGCGCGCTGCGGTTATTTCCGCCTTTTGGGAAATCGTCCTTGCCGATGGTGTGCGCCGCCCCGAAGAGGACAGCCTGCTGCGCATGGTTGCCCCGATGCTGGGCGTGACCGATCTAGAAAGCGGTGTGTTGCGCCAAGAGGTCGAGGCGCGCAACGCGTGATCGCCAGCCTACCGATGTATCTGCGGCCCGAAAATCGCGCCGCCCACGACGCATTCTGGGCATTGGTCCGCGACCATTTACGCGACGCGGGCCACGACGCGCCCGACGCGCTTGACCATGACATCGACCATATCGCCAGTTGGCAACGCCCCGATCTGACCCTTGGGATGATCTGCAACCTGCCCTACCGCGCGCGGTTTCGCGGACAAGTGACGCTTGTCGGGGCCACAGACTACGGTGTCGATGGCGAGGCCGCCGGTTATTATCACAGCGTTTTTCTGGTGCGCCGCGATGATCCGGCACGCCGCGCGCAAGACGCGCGCGACCATCGTTTTGCCTATAATGATGCGCTATCGCAATCGGGCTATGGCGCGCCGCATCTTTGGGCGCAGTCGCGTGGTTTTTCTTTTCGCCCGCATCTTGAAACTGGTGCGCATATCGCCAGTGCACGCGCAGTTCTGGCCGGTGACAGTGATCTTGCAGCACTGGACGCTGTCACATGGCGCCAGTTACAGCGATGGGAGCCTGACATGGCGGGCCTGCGCGTTATTGGTCACACCAATCCGTCGCCCGCACTGACGTTCATCACGGCCCGTAGCAATGATCCGGCACCTTTGCGCGCGGCCATTGCGGGCGCAATCGCGGCCCTTGCGCAACCTGACCGCGACATTCTGGGCCTTTGTTCCATCGTGAGCCTGCCCGAAACCGCCTATGATCTCCCTTTACCGCCCACACCGACGGGTGTTTTGACGTTTACGTAGGGTCATCGTGCGGCAATACGTTGCATTCAGTTTGAAAATGCGCCCTACTTGGGCGTCAAACAGGGATATCTGCAAACCTATGACCGACAATACACCCGTGATCGAGATTCGCGATCTACACAAATCCTACGGCTCTCTCGAAGTGCTGAAGGGCGTAGATATTGCTGCACCTGCCGGCCATGTCGTCAGTCTGATAGGGTCATCAGGGTCGGGAAAATCCACTCTGCTGCGCTGCGCCAACCTTCTTGAGGACAGCCAACAGGGTGATGTCTTGTTCTGCGGCGAACCGGTGATCTGGAAGGGCAACGGCCTTGCCCGTCATCCCAGCGATCGCGCGCAGATGATCCGTATACGCACGAACCTGTCGATGGTGTTCCAGCAATTCAACCTATGGGCCCATATGACGATCCTTGAGAACGTGATGGAAGCGCCTTTGACGGTCTTGAAACGGGACCGCGCCGAGGTCGAGGCAGCGGCGCGCAAGTATCTGGAAAAGGTCGGGATTGGCGACAAATGCGATGCGTTTCCGGCGATGCTGTCAGGTGGCCAACAACAGCGTGCAGCAATCGCACGGGCGTTGTGCATGGAACCCAAGGCGCTGTTGTTTGATGAACCCACCAGCGCACTTGACCCCGAGCTGGAACAAGAAGTTATCAAAGTGATCAAGGATTTGGCTGCCGAAGGCCGCACCATGATCATCGTAACGCATGACATGCGATTGGCCGCCGACGTCAGCGACCATGTGGTGTTCCTGCATATGGGAAGAATCGAAGAACAAGGCCCGCCCGAGGCTGTCTTTGGCAACCCGCAAACCGAACGCCTGCAAGGGTTCTTATCCGCAGGCACCGCCGCATGATACGCGCACTTGCTTTTACCCTGTTGATCGCCGGACCCGCGCAGGCCGAAACCCTGCGCATCGGCACCGAAGCCGGATTCGCACCCTACATCATGGCTGATGCAGCGGGCAATCTGATGGGATTCGACAAGGACATGGGCGACGAGATTTGCGCGCGCCTAAGCGTGGATTGCAACTGGGTCACGACCGAGTGGAGCGGGATCATCGACGGGCTTCTGAGCGATCAATACGACATGATCATCGGCGGGATGGCCGCCAGCGCGCCACGCGCCATGCTGGTTGATTTCTCGCAAGGGTATTTGGGCGATAACAATGGCCAGGCAGCTTTTGTCGGCATGCGCGATGATATTGATCCTGCGGATGTGCGGATCGCCGTGCAAGCTGGCACAATCTACGCCGATCATCTGACGGCAACGGGGTATGATGTGGTGTTGGTCAGCGCGGGCCGCGATGCACTCGAGGCCGTGCGCAGCGGTGCGGCCGGTCTTGCCTGTGGCAGCCTTACCTATATGGATCGCATGGTGCTAACGCAGTTTCGCGATTTGCAGGTGGTCACGACCGACGACTTCCCGGCTGATCCTACGGCCATCGCCTTTCGCCCTGACGATGACACCCTGCGCGCACAGGTCGATCTGATCCTCACAGGGATGCTGTCGGACGGCACCATTAACGACATCGCGGCGGTCTGGTTTCCAGCCCAAGGCGACACTTGAACCACCATTCAGTACATCAACGGGAGATATAAGATGAAAAGACTGATCCTTTCCACCGCCGCGCTCGCCTTTACGGCTGGCATGGCGTTTGCCGAAAGCCATAGCGTTGTCCGCATGGGCACCGAAGGCGCATACCCACCGTGGAACTTCCTCAATGACGCTGGCGAAGTAGACGGCTTTGAGCGCGAGCTGGGCGACGAGCTTTGCGCACGTGCCGAGCTGACCTGTGAATGGGTCACAAACGAGTGGGATTCGATCATCCCCAACCTTGTGTCCGGCAACTATGATGTCATCATCGCAGGCATGTCCGTCACCGACGAGCGCGACGAAGTAATTGATTTCACCCAAGAATACACCCCTGCTGATCCAACTGCGTATCTTGCGCTGTCCATGGACGTGGACCCTGCAGGCGGCGTTGTTGCGGCACAGACCGGTACTATTCAGGCCGGCTATATCGCTGCTCAGGGTTGGACGCTGGTTGAATTCGCAACACCAGAAGAAACCATTGCAGCCGTGCGCGCCGGTGAAGCGGACGCCGTGTTTGCCGACAAGTCATTCCTTGTGGGTGCGCTGGAAGGCCAGTCCGACCTTGTGATGCTTGAGCAGGAAGTCCAGATCGGCGGCGGCGTCGGCATGGGTATCCGCGAAAGCGACACCGAGTTGAAAGACGCATTCGATGCGGCGATTACATCCATGAAGGAAGACGGTTCGCTGAACGAACTGATCACCAAGTGGGCGGTCGCTAGCACTTTCTAAGCTGACAACAGGCGGGGGCGGCAATTGCTGCCCCCGCCTCCTTATTCAACGGGTATTACCATCTTTGAAATTTGCGCCGACCCCAGTCAGCTAAACGGTTTTTCGTGGCTCAGCTGCTATCTGACCACTGGCAAGCATATGGCCTTTTACCAGTCCTTTGGGACGGTGCTTTTGCTATTGGCGATCACGGCGCCGACAGCACTTGCCTTTGGTTTCATGGGTGCATCCGGCGCCCGCTCGCGCATTGCGCCCCTTCGCTGGATCGGCAAGACCTATACGGCGGTCGTGCGCGGCGTGCCCGACATCGCATTTTTCCTGTTCTTTGTGATCGCACTGGATCAGGCATTCGAATACATCCGTCACCGCATTAAATGCCCCGATTGGACCGATGCCATTCGTCAGGGTAGTGATTTTATCGTCTGCCAAGCCGCAAAACTACCTCTGGGCAATAGCCCGCAGTGGATACATGAAACCTATGGCTTCTTTCTTGCGGTCCTCACGTTTGCGATCGTGTTCGGGGCCTTTGCCGCCAATGTGTTGTTCGGGGCCATGCGCGCCGTGCCGCATGGCCAGATGGAAACCGGCGAGGCCTATGGCATGTCGCATCGCCAGACCTTTTGGCGCATCCTTGTGCCACAAATGTGGGTCTATGCCCTGCCCGGCCTTAGCAACCTGTGGATGGTGCTGATCAAGGCCACGCCGCTGCTGTTCCTTTTGGGCGTCGAGGACATCGTTTATTGGGCGCGTGAATTGGGCGGTACAAAGACCCCGCAGTTCACAGACTACCCGCATGGCGATTGGCGCATCTGGTATTTCGCAGCACTGCTGGTGTTTTATCTGCTGTTTACCAAATTATCCGAAGTCGTGCTTGAACGGCTGATGACCCGCCTCACACATGGGCAGGCCACCACGGGCGGCGAAGCCCAGCGAAAGGGCCTCGCATGAGCTGCGTTCAGACGATTATGGACTATGGGCTGCGGTCCGTTGGCATCGGCGAACGCCTGTTGCCACGCACCGATTTTACCCTGTGTCATCAGTTCACGCTGATCGGGTCGGGGATGATCTGGAACGTCTATTTCGGCCTTTTCGCGCTGCTATTTGGGTTCTTTCTGGCCACGACAGTCGCACTTGGCAAAGGCTCGCGGCATTTCTGGCTGCGCAAACCGTCCGAATGGTTTATCTTTATTTTCCGCGGCTCGCCGCTGTTTATCCAGTTCTTCTTTGCCTACTTCTTGTTCTTGTCCCTCAAGGGCGTGAACCCGATGTTTGACGCCTTTACCTCGGCGTGGCTGGGCGCGTTGATCGTCTTGTTCCTGAACACCTCCGCTTATACCGGCGAAATTTTCTACGGCGCGTTGCGGTCTATTCCCAAAGGCGACATCGACGCCGCTGACGCCTATGGGCTTTCGGGCTGGGCGCGGTTCCGGCGTGTGATCTGGCCCACGATGCTGCGCCTTGCATGGCCCGCCTATACGAACGAGGCGATCTTTTTGTTTCACGCCACCACGCTGGTCTATTTCAGCGGCTTTCCCGCGTGGCAGCAGCGTGGTGACGCGCTGTATTATGCCAACTATTTTGCCGACAAAACGTTCAACCCATTTGTCCCCTACCCGATTCTAGCAGGCTATTTTATCATATTGTCGCTGACAGTGATCGGCTGTTTCGGGCTGGTTAACCGCTACCTTAACCGGCATTTGCCTTCTGATCGCCGCGTAAAGCTGAAAATTCGTCCACAGATCATTCGCTAGTAGGCTTGATTTGATCAAATTGTCAGACTAGCCTAAGCGCAGACAATTTTTTGGTGCATCATGAAAATCGGCATACTTCAAACTGGCCACTCACCGGATGAGTTGCGCCCAACTCTTGGCGATTACGGCTCGCTTTTCGAAAAGCTGCTGCAAGGCCACGGATTTGACTTCGAAATCTTCAGCATCGTGGACATGCAGTTCCCCGATAACATCACACAGGCCGATGGTTGGCTGATTACCGGATCCAAACATGGCGCCTATGAGGACCACGCGTTTATCGCACCACTCGAAACACTGATCCGCGAGATTTACGCAGCAGGCGTCCCAATGGTTGGCGTCTGCTTTGGCCACCAGATCATCGCACAAGCGCTGGGTGGCACCGTTGAAAAATTCGGCAATGGTTGGGCTGTCGGCCGCCAGACCTACGACTGGGGCGGCGATGAAGTGGCATTGAACGCATGGCATCAGGATCAGGTAACGGTGCTGCCCGAGGGGGCCACACCCGTTGCTGCCAATCCCTTTTGCGCAAATGCCGCCGTGACCTATGGTAATCGCGCCTTTACGGTGCAGGCCCATCCGGAATTCGGTACGCCCTTCCTTGACGGCCTGATCAAGACACGCGGCAAAGGTGTCGTGCCTGACCCGCTGTTGGCACAGGCGACTGCGACCCTTGATCAACCTGTCGACAACCAACTGCTTGCGGATAAAATCGCCCGCTTCTTCAAAACAAGAGATGTCTCATGAAAGACTGGATCAAAAAAGTGCCTGCCGCGACGCAGGCTTACCTTGAAAACAACCGCTTGGACGAGGTCGAATGCGTGATCGCCGACCTGCCCGGCATTGCGCGCGGCAAGGCTGTGCCCGCTGCTAAATGGGAAAAGCAGTCGCAGTTCCATCTGCCCAACTCGATCTTTTTCCAAACTATCACTGGCGACTGGGGCGAAGCTGCGGGTCCCGAAGGGTTCGTCGAGCCAGACATGAACCTGCGCCCTGATCTATCCACCGCCACCGCAGCCCCTTGGGCCGAAGATGGCACTTTGCAGGTCATTCACGACGCATTTGATCAAAAAGGCCAACCCGTCGAATTTGCCCCCCGCAATGTGTTGAAACGCGTTGTCGATCTGTATGCAAAGCAGGGCTGGACACCCGTCGTGGCACCGGAAATGGAATTCTATCTGGTTGCGCGCAACATTGATCCGGCCAAAGCGATTGAGCCGATGATGGGCCGCACCGGACGCCCCGCCGCCGGTCGTCAGGCCTATTCGATGAGTGCGGTTGACGATTATGGCCCCGTCATCGACGATATTTATGAATACGCTGAAATCCAAGGCATCGAAATCGATGGCATCACCCAAGAAGGCGGCGCTGGCCAGCTCGAGATCAACCTGATTCACGGTGATCCGGTCAAACTGGCAGACGAGGTGTTCTATTTCAAACGCCTGATTCGTGAAGCCGCGTTGAAACACAACTGTTTCGCCACCTTCATGGCTAAACCGATTGAAGGCGAACCAGGCAGTGCGATGCATATTCACCATTCGGTCATCGACACTAAAACCGGCAAGAACATCTTTACCGGCCCGCAGGGCGGTGAAACCGATGCGTTCTTTAACTTTATCGGTGGTTTGCAAGAACACATGCCCGCATCAATCGCTGTGATCGCGCCCTATGTGAACAGCTATCGCCGTTATGTGCGTGACCACGCCGCCCCCATTAACCTTGAATGGGGCCGCGACAACCGCACAACAGGTATCCGGATTCCGGTATCGTCACCCGAAGCGCGGCGTATCGAAAACCGCCTCGCCGGGATGGACTGTAACCCCTACCTTTGCATCGCCGCCTCGCTCGCCTGCGGATATCTGGGACTGATGAACGAAATCCGCCCCGATAAACGCTTCCGTGGGGATGCATATGATGCCGAAGACGACATCCCGCAAAGCCTGTTTGACGCGCTTGATCTGTTTGATGAAGCCAAAGAACTACACGAGATTCTC
Source organism: Paracoccaceae bacterium (assembly GCA_047622125.1). Lineage (GTDB taxonomy): Bacteria > Pseudomonadota > Alphaproteobacteria > Rhodobacterales > Rhodobacteraceae > SW4. The sequence goes on from JBLHNX010000054.1 coordinate 7,281, forward strand.
GGACCGGAATTCGCCCGCGTCTATTCAATTGTGAAACGCGCGGAATACACCGAATTCCTGCAAGTCATCAGCCCATGGGAGCGCGAGCATCTGTTGCTGAACGTCTAGGGTTACGCGCTACGGCGCGATTTCTTACGCCCCGTTAGCCGTTCAGGCGCGCGTTGCCTGAACGGCGCGCGCCATTCCGGTCCCTACACTGCACGAGGCCCCCATGACCAACGCCCTTTATCGCAACGACCGCCCCGCGACATACCCTGCCAGCTATTATGCCCAAGGGGTCGACTTTGGCCCCGAACGCGCCGCTCTGCACGGTGAACAGCGCGCCGATGTTTGCGTGATCGGCGCAGGCTATACGGGGCTTTGGGCGGCAAAAACGCTCGCCGAAAAGGGGTTGCGCGTGATCGTGCTCGAGGCGCATCGCGCAGGCTTTGGCGCATCGGGGCGCAACGGTGGGCAGGTCTGTTCCGGCTTTAACAAAAGCCCCCACTGGATCGCGCAACGCTTGGGCAAGGACAACGCCCGCGCCATGTGGGATTTCGCCCAAGAGGGCAAAGCCATGGTGCGCGATTTCTGCCTGTCCCATGCGCCAAAGGCCCAATTCAAATCTGGCGTTGCCGATGGCGCATACACTGCCCCGGATGTTCGCGCCCTGCACAACGAAGCGAATTTTCTGCGGCTTGAATACGGTTACGACCTGATTGAAAAGCACAGCAGTGATAGCTTCCAAGCCATTGTAAAATCGCCACTTTACCATGGTGGACTTGTGGATATGGGGGCGGGGCATCTGCACCCGCTGCACTATGCTTTGGCCCTTGCCGACGCGGCTGAAAGTGCGGGTGCGATCATTCATGAACGCAGCGAAGTGCACGATGTCGACCCAGGCCAACCGGCCCTTGTGCGCACCGGACAGGGGCGTGTGTTGGCAGATCATGTGATCATCGCGGGCAACGGCTATTTGCCTCATTTGTTTCCAAAAGTCGCGTCGCGGGTGCTGCCAATCAACAGCTTTATGATCGTCACCGCCCCGCTGGGTGCGCGCGCAACCGACGTGCTGGCGCGTGATATTGCCGTGGCCGACAGCAAGCATGTGGTGAACTATTTCCGCTTGTCGGATGATGGCCGTTTGCTGTTTGGCGGGCGGGCCAATGCCAGCCTCGGGTTCCCGCGCGACATCGCGGGCCTGCTACGTGGTCGGATGGAACATATGTTCCCGCAACTGCGCGGCGTTCGCGTAGATCATGCATGGGGCGGCACCCTTGGTATCACGACCACCCGCCTGCCCTGCTTGCTGCGCTTGGCACCCAACATGGTCGCGGCGGGCGGTTTTTCGGGGCATGGCGTGGCGCTGTCAGGCCTTGCGGGGCGCGTGATGGCCGAGGCAGTCGCGGGCCAAACTGCGCGTTTGGATACCCTGTCGACCCTGCCCACACCGCGCTTTCCCGGTGGGCCAATGATGCGCACACCAATGCTGGCTGCCGCGCTAACGTGGTTCGGGTTGCGCGACAAGCTAGGCCTTTAACGCACACCGCACACATCATCTTGCCAAAAATATTCTGGGGGGCGCCCGCAGGGCGGGGGGCTAGCCCCCCTGCTCCACCCGCAAATCATTCTTTAGCCATGGCAGTTCGGCCACGGCGGGATCAACAATCATGCTTTGCAATAGCAACCGCAACTCTGCAGCGATTTGTGCGGGCATCTCGCCCAGAACATCGCGGCGCGCGGTGAGTGAAATTCTGCGGGTCAGGGGCGCAAAGGGCAGTGCGATAACCTCGACCTGTGCGCGAAATCGTTGCGCGTGCCGCCATCCCAAAGGCGTCAGGATCGTCCACCCAGCACCGGCGCCGACCATTGCCATAATCGCGTGATAACTGTCCAATTCGAAACGATGCGACAGCGTCAGGTTTTGGCGGGCAAGATGCGCCGCGATCAAGCGGCCCATGTAGTGGCGGGTGGTGTATTGGATCAGCGGCATCCGGCGCAGGGCGCGGGCCGGATCGCCTGACACACTGCCCTTAGGAGCGGCAACCACAAAGGGCTCTTCAAGCAGCGGATGCACTTCCATCCAAGGTGCCGTGGCACCTACATCGGCGGCGACAACCACATCCAGTGCGCGTGTTTCCAACAGGTCAAGCAGTCGCACCGACGCACCGGTTTCCAGCAGGAACTGGCAATTCTTGAGTGTCCCAGACATTTGCGTCAACAGATGCGGCGTTACATCAGCGTCAAGGTCCTCGATCATTCCCAGCCGAAAGCGCGTGAGGCGCGACAGGTCCGCCATCGCCAATTCAGCGCGCGCTTGATCCGCCTCGTTGAGGATCGCATTGGCACGACGCAGGAACATCTCGCCCGCCGGCGTCAGCGTCACGGGACGTTCAGACCGGTTCAGCAGCGTGGTGCCGATTCCGCCTTCAAGGTTGCTCAGTTGTTGGCTGACAGTCGCCGCCGAAGTGCCAAGACGGCGCGCGGCGGCGCTGATGCTGGTCTCTTCGGCGGTGGCGACGAAAACCTCGACGCCCCACAGGGTAATCCGGCCCGTCGATGCCGCCATGCCAGTGCCCCGCTGCTTGGTCCTACTTGCCAAGCCTGGAGAGTTTAGCCTGCAACGCTGCTAGCTCGGCTTTGATCTCGTCAAGATCCTCGTCTTCTTTGGCTTCTTTTGCCGGTGCTGCGGCTTGGGGTGTCGTGCCCGCGCCACCCATCATCCCACCGGTCATCGCCTTAAAGAACGCCTGTTGCTGCGCCTGCATTGCATCGAAACCGGGCATCTTTGACAATGGATTGATAGAGCCAACTGTGTCGGTGATCTTGGATTGCCCGCCGCGCAGCATGTCAAAACTCATTGCGAGGAACTGCGGCACGACCGACGTCGCCTGCGACGTGTAGCTGCGCACCAGATCGGTCAGCACATCCACAGGCAGCACGCTTTCGCCACGGCTTTCATGTTCTGCAATGATTTGCAGCAAATACTGGCGCGTCAGGTCATCGCCCGATTTCAGATCGACAATCTGCACTTCGCGGCCTTCGCGAATGAAACCCGCGATATCTTCAAGCGTGACGTAGTCGCTTGTCTCGGTATTGTAGAGCCGACGGCTCGCGTAGCGCTTGATCAACAGCGGTTTGTTAGATTCAGCCACGGTATCCTCCCACGGATATGTTGCAGTGCAGAGAAGCCTATGCCGCCTTTGCACAAAAAGAAAGGGCGAGCTGCATTTGCAACTCGCCCTTGGATCTTCTTTCGGCTCAGGGAGGAGGGAGCCGTCAGATATCCCTATGTCTTACTTTGCAGCTGTTGCTGCTTTCTTGGCAGCAGCAGTCACGTCAGCAGTTGCTTTCTTAGCAACTGTCGACATGTCTTCGGACATGTCTTTGCCAGCAGCCATCAGCAGCTCAAGAGTTTCTGTTTGAACTTTTTTCGCGATT
>JBLHNX010000055.1:0-10658 GCA_047622125.1 Paracoccaceae bacterium
GCTTTGGACCTGTCACGCTTTAGTGCCGCCCCAAGTGCTCGTTTAAGCCACCTTGCGTTCGAAAGCGACGGGGCTTTTCCAACCCAATGTTGAGTGACGGCGGCGTGGATTGTAGAAGCCGTTGATATATTCGAAGATCGACATCTCGGCCGACCGGCGTGTCTCCCAAGTATGACGCCAGATCAGCTCTGCCTTGATGGTTTTGAAGACCGTCTCGACTGCAGCGTTATCGTAGCAATTTCCTTTACCGCTCATCGACGCTTTGAAGTCATGTTGGCGCAGGATCTTCTGATAATCGTGCGAACAATATTGGCTCCCACGATCCGTGTGATGGATGCACCCTTTAGGTGGTGAACGGAACGCGATGGCCATTTTCAACGCACGGATTGCCAAGTCTCGTTTCATCCGGTTACTGACCGCCCAGCCAATCACGCGCCGAGAATGCAGGTCGAGGATCACAGCCAGATACAACCAGCCTTCACGTGTCCAGATATAGGTGATGTCGCCTGCCCATTTCTGGTTTGGCTTGTCAGCTGAGAAGTTTCGGTCCAGTAGGTTTGGCGCAATGTTGAACTTGTGATTGCTGTCGGTCGTCACCTTGTGTTTGCGTGTTCTGACAACAGATATACCGTTCTGACGCATCAAACGTCCCACACGACGGTGACCGACCTTTAGACCGATCTCCTTCAGCTCTTCAGTCATCCGCGGGCGTCCGTAGCTGCCCAAGTTGAGGCGCGATTGCTCTTTGATGTGCGCCAATGTGACCAAATCAGACCGCTGCCTGCGGCTCGCAGGACGACTTCGGAACGCACGCAGTCCACGCATACTGACATCCATAACATGACACAGGCGGGCTGCTGGAAACGCATCCCGGTGTTCTTCGACAAACCTAAACCTCACAGCTTTTGGCTCGCGAAGAACTGCGTTGCTTTTTTCAGTATTTCCCTCTCCTCCTTGAGAATGCGGTTCTCGCGTCCAAGCCGGTAATTCTCTTGGGCGAGGCCTAAATCCTCTCTCGACACCACATCAGTATCTCGATGCGCCGTGATCCATTTGTTCAGCGTCGACATGCCGACGCCAAGATCATCGGCAGCCTGCTTACGCGTTAGGCCACTGGTCAGTGCAATCCGCACAGCATCCTTGCGGAATTCGTTCGTCCGTTTCAGTCCCATAGTCAGTCTCCTTTGTTGCAGTAAATGCTATCAAAGGAGCGGCATCAAACCGCGACAGGTCCAAAGTCCCTGACTGAAGTGATCCGGTAAACCTGGAAAGCGAGCTAAGATGTATCCAGCATTGACGACAGGATACACAAATGACCAAGAGGCGCAGTTTTTCGGACAAGTTTAAGGCGACGGTGGCGCTTGAGGCGGCGCGTGGAGACAGGGCGGAGCAAGAGATTGCAGCCAAGAATAAGGTTCATCCGACGCAGGTGACGACATGGAAACAGCCGGCTATTGATAGGCTGACGGGCGTATCACCCTCAAACCCAAGGCAAGATTGAGCGTTGGCATCAGACGCTCAAGAACCGCATCCTGCTGGAAAACTACTTCCTGCTGGGCGATCTCGAAGCACAGATCGAAGCCTTCTTCGATCACTACAACCACCAGCGCTACCACGAGAGGCGGAACAACGTCACGCCATCAGACGTCTACTTCGGACGCCACGAAGCCATCTTAAAACAAAGGGAAAGGATCAAACGAAAGACGATCGAAGCACGCCGCTTGCATCACAGACAACGCGCCGCATAGTGCAACCAACCAGATGAGCCAGACACTCTCTCCGTTTAAGCCACCATTGGTTCCCAAAACCCTGACGACGGACACCGATGAGCTTTTTTGATCGGAGAACCTTCCGTTCCAGTGAATGTACGGCAACATCAAACTTTTTGATCAAACATTTTGGTTCTGAGAGAGCGCACAAACGTCTTCGCTTTATGTAGTCGGCCCCTTGGCATCCGGTTGCGTTGCCCAGGTGTTCGACCTGGAGGAACTGCGTGATCTCCTTGTAGTTTCCATTCGGAAGCCAAGAGTGTCTCGACATGGCGAACAAGTTGCGCTGGGAGAACTTCGTCAAGTGTGTAGGCCGTTGCAGGATCGCCGGGAGGCTTCTGGTGCAGGCTGGCCGCGTGCAGAATACGTGGTGCCCCCATATGGAGGTTCCATTCCCACAAAAAGTTGAGTTTCATGAAGTTGTATTCGTAGGGTAAAGGGAGCATCCGCAGATCGCTTTCCCAGATGAGTTTTCGAAAAGTACCTTGGTCTGTTTTCAGTTTCTTTGCCACAATTTCAGCCTGCCATGCCCGAGCGAGAGATCCGATTTCTGGACGTTTTCTGAACGCAATAACACCGGTGTTGTAAACAGGTACAGATCTTGGCAATCCATGCAGCTTAGGCAAGAAGTCCTTTGTCTTGTTGACCCCGAGCGCAGCGGCGATATCGACATGTTCGAGAATTTCGAAGAGTTCATTCACCTCAGCCAAAATCAGCACATCAGCATCAAGAAGTACTGTTTTCTTAAATCTTGTTCGGCGCATGGCCTCCATTTTCGGGCGGTGGAACCCCTGCTTTTCCAATAAATGAACCTGCGAAAAAATGGGGTCCGTTACCATCTGATCCGTAAACAGGTCGATGGCAGTTTCAGGCATGACCTTGCGGATTGTCCGCGCGGCGCGCCTGGCTAGAACAGTGTAATCCGCTCCTGACGTTGCAAAGACGAAACCACACTGAGCGTCGGTCATCAAAAAATTCCTTCTGATTTCAAACGTCCGGTGGTGGCAGTGCCCTAGGACGTGGTGTAATTTGTTTTCCGCCTGAGTCTTGAGCCGGTTTACAAGGCTATCCCCCCATTTTTAATGGGGCCCAGCCGCAGAATTCACGCAGCTGTTTTCAGTTTCATTGCGGGTGTTATGCCGCCGATGCCCATGTTGGGTCGCTCGTCGTTGTTAGTCCAGAGCCATTCAGTTGTTTTGTCTTGCGCCTCCTCGATGGCTTCAAAGATGTATTGGAGAGGTGGTCCTAGTTTTTCGACCAGTTTGCAGCCTTGTTAAGATTGATCAGGGTTTCATTTAGGCTGCCAATCTCATTGGTTATGTTTTGCTGACATAGGCCTCATCTGGGGTCAATATGCCGTGGGTCGAATGTGGGCGTTCAGAGTTGTAGTAGGTCAGCCATTTGCCGATCCCAGCCCGCATTTCAGAACCTGTCTCAAATGTATGGGGGTTCGATTCCCACACTCGCCTCCAATATCCATCTAAATTTGTAACTTGGCTTGTCGCGCGGGCCTAAGCGCGTCATTTGGCACGCAACTTGCGAGACTGTGGCCGACCCAACCGCATGCTTGCGTCGCGGTTACTGGTAACTCCTTCTCAGTTAGGGCAAAATTGGGTTTCCTCGCGGTTTCACGGAAAATACGGATATGACCAACCACAAAAGCCCGCTTTCGGGGCCGCCTTTGGTGATCGGCTGGCATGAATGCATCAGCCTGCCGGAAATGTACCTTAAGGATTTTGCTGTAAAAGTGGACACCGGCGCAAAGACAACCGCGCTACATGCAGAAAACATCGAGGTCTTTACCCGCGAAGGCGAAGATTGGGTGCGATTCACGGCGCCAGAGATTCCGGGGACGTTGCCGCGAACCTGTGAATTTCCTGTCTTCACCAGCCGCGCAATCACCAACACAAGCGGCACGCCCGAAACCCGTTTCGTGATCAGGACACCGATGGTGATCGCGGGTCGACGCTGGAAGATCGACATCTCCTTGACTGATCGTGGCACGATGCGTTTCCCGCTCATTCTGGGTCGCCGCGCGATACGAAACCGTAATATCGTCATTCACCCGGGGAAATCATACCTCGTGAGTAAGAAACCGCATTTTGAAGGATCACGGCTATGAAAATCGCCATGCTTGCACGCAATCCAGAGCTTTATTCGCACAGACGCCTCAAGGAAGCCGCCGAAGAGCGGGGACATGAACTAAATATCATCAACACCCTGCGCTGTTATATGAACATCGCTTCGCGCCGACCCGAGGTTTACTACAACGGCGAAAAACTTGAAGGTTATGACGCGGTGATCCCGCGTATCGGTGCGTCGGTGACGTTCTATGGCATGGCCGTGTTACGGCAGTTCGAAATGCAGGGCGTTTACCCACTGAACGAAAGCGTTGCCATTGGTCGCTCGCGTGACAAATTGCGCTCGATGCAATTGCTGGCACGTGATGGCATCGGCCTGCCTGTGACAACCTTTGCCCATGACCCGAAACAAACCGAAGAGGTCTTGGAACTGGCAGGTGGAGCCCCTGTGGTGATCAAGCTGCTGGAAGGCACCCAAGGGATCGGCGTTGTTCTGGCCGATACCAACCGGTCAGCCAAGTCCGTCGTCGAGGCTTTTCGCGGCGCGGGTGTGAACATCCTTTTGCAAGAATTTATCAAAGAAGCTGGCGGCACTGACATTCGTGCAATCGTCGTGGGCGGCAAGGTGGTCGCGGCAATGAAGCGCACCGGCGCCGAAGGTGATTTCCGCTCGAACCTGCACCGAGGTGGGTCGGCTCAACTGATCAAACTCTCGCCCGAAGAACGCTCAACGGCAGTGCGCTCTGCCAAGGCAATGGGCCTGAATGTGTGCGGCGTTGATATGCTGCGGGCCAATCACGGCCCCGTGGTGATGGAAGTAAACTCATCCCCCGGTCTGGAGGGCGTCGAGAAGGCAACCGGTCTCGATATTGCTGGCAAGATCATCGAATACATCGAAAAGCATGCGAAACCGAACGCGACCAAGACAAAAGGCAAGGGATGATCAAGCGCCCAAGTTTCGAGATTGCGGGTGTTGCCGTCCAAGCGGGCACCCGCAAAACAGTCGAGATCCCGATCAGCACCTTGTCTGATCACACACCCGTCACCTTGTCCGCGCACGTTATTCATGGGCGTAACGACGGCCCTGCGTTCTTTGTCAGCGCGGGCATACACGGCGACGAGGTCATTGGCGTCGAGATTGTGCGCAGGTTATTGCGCTCTAAGAACCTGGCGTCCATGCGCGGGACACTGATTGTTGTGCCGATTGTGAACACGTTCGGGTTTCTTAACCACTCGCGGTATTTGCCGGATCGGCGCGATTTGAACCGATGTTTTCCGGGGTCACCAAACGGATCGTTGGCATCGCGGCTGGCGTATATTTTCCTAAACGAGATCGTGGCCCGCTGTTCCTTGGGAATTGACCTGCATTCGGCAGCAGTTAACCGGATGAACCTGCCACAGGTGCGGGTGTCGGCCAACAATAGCAAGACCTTGAAGTTGGCCCAGGTTTTCGGCGCGCCTGTCATTTTGACCAGCGCGCTGCGTGACGGGAGCCTGCGACAAGAAGCCAAGAAGATTGGCGTCGATGTCCTGCTTTATGAAGCTGGCGAAGGCATGCGATTTGACGAAATGTCAGTGCGCGCAGGTGTCGCGGGCATCCTGCGCATTCTGAAAGAGATCGAGATGCTGCCGCACGCTGGCATTGCCAAGCCAAAGGCGCAACCACTGGTGTGTTCGGACAGTCATTGGCTGCGTGCGCCGACAGGCGGGTTATTGCGGATATTCAAAGCCGAAGGTGATGTCGTTGAAATAGGCGACGTTGTGGCCGCGATTTCCGACCCCTTTGGTGAAAAAGAAGTTGAGGTAACAACGCGTTACGGCGGTATCATCGTCGGGCGCGCCGTCATGCCGATCGTTCACGAAGGGGATGCACTTTTTCATATCGCCGCCGTTAAATCGAGCGACCTTGCCGAGAGTGCCGTCGGTGACTTGGCAACGCAATTGGAAGAAGCCCCCTTGTTTGACGAAGATGAGATAATCTAGCCAGCACCCGTTTACCGCCCCTTTTGGTCACGACGACCTATCGTCGTGCCATTTGGTCACGCCCTGTGCCGCCGGTGGTGACGTCATGGGCGGGCACTGCTGTGGCTTTGATCAGCGCGAAAACGGTCATGCCTGTCGCTAGTCCCATCGCGGCGGCGGAACGGCGCGTGACGCGCGCCAGAAGCCGGTCATTTCCCGACTGCAGCCCCACCGCGACGCCAGAGCCGTGTTCTTGACCAAGGCCGGTGATCTGGGCCTCGATCACATTCAGCGCGCTCATTCCGGTTGGGCGGTGCAATGACAAGATCACCTCTTGGGCGGGCACGCGCACGCGCACCAAGGTGCCAACAGGGCCAAGATCGCCCGGCAACATTAATCGCCCCTTGCTGATCGTCACGGCCGTCAATTGATCATTGCCGTCATAACCCACGACACGCCCCGTGATGACGGCACCCGCTTCGCCGGACCCGAAATAGGGTGCGGCCACGGTGCTGCTGAGGACATCATCAATTGGTCCCGACAGGCGCACCTGCCCCTGATCCAGCAGCACGATGTGGTTGGCCAGACGCGCGACCTCGGAGACATCGTGGCTGACATAAAGGATCGGCACATCGGTCGCGTCACGCAGGCGTTCGAGGTAAGGCATGATCTCGGCTTTGCGCGGCGCATCCAATGCCGAGAGCGGCTCGTCGAGCAGCAAGATACGCGGATTTCGCATCAACGCGCGGCCCAGCGCAACGCGCTGGCGCTCGCCGCCTGACAGACGTGCGGGGCGGCGATCCAGCACTGATTCCAGACCCAGCATGCGCACCACTTGCTCTGCGTTGTGTCGCCCGCCATAGGCCAGATTGCGCGCCACACTCATGTGCGGAAAAAGCCGCGCGTCTTGAAAGACATAGCCGATCTCGCGGCGCGCGACAGGCACGTTGATCCGTTGCGTGCTATCAAACAGAACCCTGTCCTCGACGATGATCCGGCCCTGAATGGGGCGCAACAGCCCAGCGATCGCATTGATCACGGTCGTTTTGCCCGATCCGGACGGTCCAAAAAGTGCCGTTAACCCGACGGGTGCCACGAATTGTGCATCCAGCGTGAAGCCGTCAAAGGCGTGTTTCAGGCTAACTGCAAGCGTCACAGGCCACCCCCGCGCAGCCGTCGCGACAGCAGTTCCGAAATAGCCAACGCGCCCATCGCAATCGCAACCGACACCGCCGCAAGTCGCAGCGCCAATGGCTCGCCGCCGGGGACTTCAAGAAGCAGGTCAATCGCCAACGGGATGGTCTGTGTCTGGCCCGGTATGTTGGACACGAACGTGATCGTCGCGCCAAATTCACCCATCGCCTTGGCAAAGCCCAGCACCGCGCCAACCACCACACCGGGCAGGATAAGCGGCAGGGTGATCGTGGTGAACACGCGCACCCGCGTGGCCCCCAAGGTCGCCGCGGCCTGTTCCAGATTACGGTCCACGGCTTCAACCCCAAGCCGGATCGCGCGTACCATCAACGGAAAGCCCATGATCGCCGCCGCAAGTGCCGCACCCGTCCAGCGAAAAGCGAAAATCAGGCCAAACAGGCTTTCAAACGCTTGGCCCAACGGACCACTGCGCCCGAACCCCAATAACAACAAATACCCTGTCACGACGGGCGGCATCACAAGCGGCAAATGCACAAGGATATTGAGCAACCCCCGCCCCCAGAACTGCCCACGTGCAAGCATCATCGCGACGATCACACCAAACGGCAGACTGATCAGCGTGGCCCAGAACGCCACCTTTAGCGACAGCCACACGGCTGCCCATTCTGCGGGTCCAAGGAAATCAACCATCCGCTGTGACCCCCGTGAAACCATGTCGCGCAAATATCGCCTGCCCCTGCGCGCTGCGCAGCGCATGCAAGAAATCCGTTGCCTCGACCGCGTTCGGCGTGCGCAAAACAGCGGCGGGATAGCGGATCGGCGCATGGGCATGGGCTGGAAAGACCGCGACCACATCAAGATCAGGAGCGACCAAAGCATCAGTGGCATAAACGATGCCAAGGCGCGCCTCGGTGATTTGCACAAGGCGCAGCGCGGCGCGGGAATTGGCAGTTTGCGCCACAAACGGCGCAAGCCCATCCCACAAGCCAAGGTGCTCAAGCGCTGCTTTGCCATAAATTCCAGCAGGGACAGCCTCGACCAACCCCATCGCCAGCGGACGCCCCTCAAGTCGGGCGATCAAATCTGCGGGGATCGCCAGATCAACTGGATCGGCCCCACCTGATGACACAAGCACCAACGTATTGCCGGCAATATCGACGCGTGTGCCTTCGATGATCAGGTTGCTTGCCTCGATCTGATCCATCCAGTCTTCGTTCGCCGACACGAATAGATCGGCCGGAGCACCCTGCATGATTTGGCGCGCAAGAGCGGAACTGGACGCAAATGAAAAGACGACCCGATTGCCGCTGTCATCGGACCAAACGGCCGCAACATCCTCAAGCGCATCTTTCATGCTCGAGGCCGCAAAAACGGTTATCGTTTCAGCGCGCAAAGCACCGGTCAGCGCGAAAAAGGTCGCGATCAAGAACATCGGAAATTTCATAGCCGAAACATCGCCCCCCGCCCGCGCCGATGCAAGGGGTGACGCAAGGGGTGACGCAAAGAGAATGGCAAACGCCGATCACGGGATTGCATTGCCTTGCCGGTCGATTAGAATGGCTCCAACAGGCAGATCACAGATCGCAGTCAATAATTGCAGTAAAAGCGATGTCGATTCACAAAAGCGGCCAACCAAAAATCAGCCTTGTCGGTGCGCAAAAAACCGACGTGCGCACACAGTTTGCCGCACTTTGCTATCGCGTGAACAAAGGCGAAGTCGAATTCTGTCTGATCACCAGTCGCGGCGCGGGCAACTGGATTATCCCCAAAGGTTGGCCGATGGACGGCCAGACGCCTGCCAAGGCCGCAGCGACAGAAGCATTTGAAGAAGCCGGCCTTGAGGGCAAGGTGCACCCACAAAGCCTTGGGGTGTTTACTTACGAAAAGCAGATCAGCAAGGGGTCCACGCCCTGTCTTGCGATTGTCTATGCTATGCAGGTCAAAACCGTGCTGTCGCGTTGGCCAGAACGCAAAGAACGTCGCCGCAAGTGGTTTAGCCGCAAAAAGGCCGCCGCGCGGATCACCAATCCCGAATTGCGCCAGATGATTCTGAAATTCGACCCCATGCAGCTTTAGCGGCCTATGAAGTTGCCGACGGGCGCACTATCTATGTCGTACGCGTTCCTTATAGGCTCCTCACATGATCCGCTTTGATCTGACATGCAGCGCCGACCACCGCTTTGACAGCTGGTTCCAGTCGGGTGCCGCTTTTGACACCGTCAAGGCAGCGGGCATGCTGACCTGCCCGACCTGCGGATCAACAAAGGTGGACAAGGCGCTGATGGCCCCGCCGGTCTCGAAATCCGTCGCCAAGACGCAAATCGCACCACTGCAATCAAAAGACACTGACCCGAAAACGGCCCTTGCCAAGATGCGCGCCGAGGTCGAGGCGAACTCGGAATATGTGGGCATGCAGTTTGCGACCCAAGCGCGTAAAATGCATGATGGCGACACGCCCGAACGTGCGATCTACGGCGAGGCCAAGCCCGAAGAGGCCCGCAAGCTGATCCAAGACGGCATCCCCGTGATACCCTTGCCCTTTATTCCAAAACGCAAAACCAACTGAGGTCCACATATGACAACCCTGATTACCGGCGCCAATCGTGGCATTGGGCGCGCTTTGCTTGATCAATCCCGCGCGGCGGGCGATCTGACCTTTGGCACTGCCCGCACCGTTGTGGACGACCTGCTGCAATTGGATGTGGCGAATGCTTCGTCGGTGCAAATCCTTGCGAAAGAATTAAAAGATCAGCCGCTTGACCTGCTCGTCTGCAATGCTGGTGTGTATCTTGATAAGGGCGACACGCTCGCGTCAGGCTACGAATCCGACAAATGGGCTGATACATTCGCGACCAACGTAACAGGCGTGTTCCTGACTATTCAGGCGTTGCTCCCCAACTTGCGGGCAGCGCAAAACGCGCGCATCGCGATCATCTCAAGCCAGATGGCGTCCGATACCAACGCCCCGGGCGGCAGCTACATCTATCGCGCCTCAAAGGCGGCGGCGCTGAACCTTGGACGCAATCTGGCAAGCGATTTGAAACCTGAAGGCATCGCCGTGGGAATCTATCACCCCGGCTGGGTTCAGACCGATATGGGCGGCGCAAGCGCTGCAATTACGGTGGATGAAGCGGCTACGGGTCTGCTGCAACGCTTTGCCGCCCTTAACATCGCCACGACGGGCTGTTTTGAAACCTGGGACGGACGCGCGCACCCCTATTGACCCCTGCCCCATTGCCCTTGCCTCCCCTGCACCGTATGAGAACTGCGACTTGTAATAAGGGAGCGTCATGCCCGTTCTTGTGATGAAATTCGGCGGCACATCTGTCGCCACCGTTGACCGCATTCACCGCGCCGCCAAACGCGTGGGTGTCGAGGTGGCCAAAGGCTATGACGTGATTGTCATCGTATCCGCCATGTCGGGCGAAACCAACAAGCTGGTGGGTTTTGTCAACGAAACCTCGCCGCTGTATGACGCGCGCGAATATGACGCCGTGGTCAGTTCGGGCGAAAACGTCACCGCTGGCCTGATGGCGCTGACCTTGCAGGAAATGGACGTGCCCGCGCGCAGTTGGCAAGGCTGGCAAGTGCCCGTCAAAACGACCAGCGCGCATTCAAACGCGCGGATCGAAGAAATCCCGACCGACAACATCATGGCCAAGTTTGGCGAAGGTATGCGCGTTGCCGTCGT
>JBLHNX010000056.1:0-10643 GCA_047622125.1 Paracoccaceae bacterium
TGATCGTCGGCACGGGGCTGGTGCAAGGCTGGAACTCGGCACTGCTGATCCTGAACATGGGGTTGATCAGTGCGATCATGGCACTTGGTGTGAACCTGCAATGGGGGTTCGCGGGTCTGTTCAACATTGGTGTGATGGGCTTTGTCGCCCTTGGTGGGTTGGCGTCCGTGCTCATTTCCATGCCCCCAACTGGCGAAGCATGGTCGGGCGGCGGCTTGCGCGTGCTCCTGGGGCTGGCCCTTGGCGCGGGCACCATTGCGGCGGCTATTTTGACCCAAACGCGTATGCATGGACGTGCGCGAAACTGGGCGACACTGGCCGTGCTGGTTGGCGGTTTCTTCCTGTTCCGGTTTGTTTTTGACGGCGCGGTCGACGCGATCGAATCGGTCGATCCTGCCTCGACAGGTTATCTTGGCGGGTTGAACCTGCCAGTCCTGATCGCATGGCCCGTGGGCGGATTGTTCGCGGCCGGTGCGGCTTGGGTCATTGGTAAAACCGCCCTTGGCTTGCGCAGCGACTATCTGGCGATTGCCACACTGGGCATTGCAGAGATCATCATTGCTGTGCTCAAGAACGAAGACTGGCTGTCGCGCGGCGTGAAAAACGTTATCGGCATCCCGCGCCCCGTCCCCTACGAGGTCGATCTGCAACAGGATGCCGGATTTATCGAACGCGCGGCCAGCTTCGGGCTTGATCCGACCACGGCCTCGACGCTTTATGTGAAATTTCTGTACGGCATCTTGTTCGCAATCGTGCTGATCATCCTGCTGTGGCTGGCGCAAAAGGCGCTCAACAGCCCGTGGGGCCGGATGATGCGCGCGATCCGTGACAATGAAACCGCCGCCGAAGCGATGGGCAAAGACGTCACCGCGCGCCACCTGCAAATCTTCATCCTCGGCTCGGCGATCTGCGGCATCGCGGGCGCGATGATGACCACGCTTGACGGACAGCTGACACCGGGCACCTACCAGCCGCTGCGCTTTACGTTCCTTGTCTGGGTGATGGTGATCGTCGGCGGATCGGGTAATAATTTCGGCGCCGTCTTGGGCGGTTTCCTGATCTGGTTCTTGTGGATTCAGGTAGAACCAGCGGGCCGCGCCCTTATGGACCTTGTCACGTCTGGCATGAGCGATGGTTATTGGCTCAAGGATCACCTGCAAGCTTCGGCCGCACATATGCGCCTGCTGACGATGGGGGTTGTGCTGCTGTTGGTGCTCCGCTTCAGCCCGCGTGGTTTGATACCTGAAAAGTAAGGATGCCTCCGGCGGGAGTGTATGCGAACAGAAGAATTCGATCCTGTATTTCTTCTGTTCAAAAATACTCGAAGGGGCGTCCAACGCGCAGGGCTAAAAAGGGGAAAAGCGGATTGACTTTTGCGCGCCAAAACGGCTTCCCTCGCGGTTATGAAATTATCACTTCGTCTTACAAATATCACTGGCGGCGGCTCTGACGGCTGGGACCTTTTCTTTCGCGCCCGCGCGATGATCGAGGCAGGCGCGCAGATTACCGAATTGACCATTGGTGAACATGATATCCGCACAAGCATGGATATTTTGGATGCCATGAGTGCGGCTGCCAAAGGCGGGCATACCGGATATGCCGCCATTCCTGGCACGACGGCGCTGCGCAAGGCCGTGGCCGCGCGCATAACCGCGCAATCGGGCGTTGCCACGTCGATAGACAATATCACGATCACGCCGGGTGGGCAGTCGGCCCTATTTGCCAGCCATCACGCCGTGCTCGATGAGGGCGATACCGCGCTTTATATTGATCCCTATTACGCGACCTACCCCGGTACGATCCGCGCCGTTGGCGCGCGCCCGCTTGCCGTGCCTGCCGATAGCGCCGCGGGCTTTCAGCCAAGCGGCGCGGAAATCGCAGCTGCGGCCAAGGCCAGCGGCGCCAAAAGCCTGCTGATCAACACGCCCAACAATCCCACAGGTGCGGTTTATTCAAAACCGACCCTGCAAGACATCGCAAAGGCCTGCATCGACAATGACCTTTGGCTGATCTCGGACGAGGTATATGACAGTCAAATCTGGGAGGGGGCGCATCTGTCGCCCCGCGCCCTGCACGGCATGGCGGACCGCACGCTGCTGGTCGGGTCCATGTCCAAAAGCCATGCGATGACGGGCAGCCGCGTGGGCTGGGTCTGTGGCCCCGAGCAGGTGATCGACAACCTGATCACCCTCTCGACCCACACGACCTATGGCGTGCCCGGATTTATTCAGGATGCGGCAACCTATGCCCTGTCCATGGGGGACCCGCTTGAAGAACAAGTCGCAGCTCCGTTCCGCCGTCGCCGATTAATCACGCAGGACCTGCTGGCGCAGCAAAACGTAGTGCGCGCCGCGCCGATCCAAGGCGCGATGTATGCAATGCTGGATGTCCGCGCCACGGGCCTTTCCGGCGAAGCGTTTGCCAATGCGCTGCTTGATAGTGAACAGATCGCCGTGATGCCCGGTGAAAGCTTTGGACAGGCCGCCGCGGGCCATATCCGTGTCGCCATGACGATCGAAGACAACGCCTATATCAATGCGATCAAACGCCTGTTGGCCTTTGCCGCCCAGCTTGCCAGCGACAAGGCATGAGCGCCGATCAAGGCGCCAAATTCCGCGCGTTGCATCAACATGGCGCCGCGTTCATCCTTGCGAATGCCTGGGATATCGGCTCGGCCAAGATGCTGGCGGGGCTGGGGGCGCAGGCAATTGCCACGTCGTCCGCCGCGCATGCCTTTACCCTTGGGTTGCCCGACGGCAAAGTGGATCGTGACACCGCCCTTGCCCATGCCCAAAGTATCGTCGCTGCGGTGAACCTGCCCGTACAGGGCGATTTCGAGGACGGCTATAGCGACACGCCCGAAGGCACGGCCGAAACCGTGCGCATGGCAGCCGAAGTCGGGTTGGCAGGGATTTGCATCGAAGATTTGCTGCAAGGCACACAAACCGCCTATGGTTTTGACCTCGCTGTCGAGAAAATCCGCGCCGCGGCCGCAGCAGCCCGCGCCCTGCCCCGCGATTTCGTTCTGACGGCCCGCGCTGACGGGATCATGGTCGACACCTATGATATCAACGAGGCCATCCGCCGCCTGAAAGCGTTTTCAGCCGCAGGAGCAGATTGTCTTTACGCGCCTATGACCAAATCCTTTGCTGATCTGGCGCAGATCGTGGCGCAAACCGACAAGCCGGTAAATGCGCTCGTGGCGGGGGAATATACCGCTTACGGCCGCGCGGATTTTGCAAAGATCGGCGTGGCGCGTCTCTCACTTGGCTCGGCACTGGCACGCACGACGCATCGGGTTATTCATGACGCTGCGACAGCAATGTTTGGAGCCGGTGAATTTAGCGCTCTTGGAAATGCCATGAATGGGGGTATCGTAGACGCATTACTTACGAAGGAATAATGCAATGCTACGATTTCTGACTGCTTTTACCCTGTTTTTCGGGCTAACAATGGGCGTATCGGCCCAAACCTTTCCCACACCAGCAACCGCACTGGTGAATGATTTCGCCGAGATGATTGACGATGCCAGTGAGGAGCGCCTGACTCAAACGCTCGCCTCGATCCTTGAGGACACCGGCGCTGAAATAACAGTTGTGACCCTGTCATCAGTTCGGTTTTACGCGCAAGACACCGATATCGCCTCATATGGAACGGCGCTGTTTGACCAATGGGGCATCGGCGCCGAGGGCGAAGATACCGGCGTCCTACTGTTGGTGTTTCGCGATGACCGCGAGATCGCGATTACGCTTGGCGGTGCCTATGGTACTGACTGGGATCGCGCAGCCACCCGCGTGATTGACGAAGATATCCTACCGGTATTTCGCAACGGTAATTTCGCTGCGGGACTAACCAGTGGCATCGAGGGGATCAATGATCGGATCGTTGCGCCATTCCACACCGGCGGCCCCGCAAGCGGCGCGGCTGACAGCGAAGGTGGGTTAAGCATCTGGGCGATCCTTGCGCCGCTGGCTGCGGTGATTGCAGGGCTTATTGGCTGGGGTCGGGTGCGCGCGGCGCGACTGGCCAAAGAACCCTGCCCGCAGTGTGGCAAACCGGGCTTAGAGCGCGAACGCATCACGCTTGCTCCGGCGACTGAAACTGCCCAAGGCAAGGGCGAAAACCGCGTGACCTGTCCCAGTTGTGGGCATGTGACCGCGACAGCATTTGTTATCCCCATAAAAACCGCCAAAGCAGATGACGGTGACAAATTTGGCGGCGGCAAATCCGGCGATGGTGGCGCCAGTGGCAAATGGTAGTCCGCCCCCTGTGACGGCGGTTTGGGACAACGTGCTGCCGCAATAGCTCAAAAGCGACGCGAGGTCGGAAACAGGCAAGACGGGCATGTATTGCACAGCGACGCTAAGCGTAATTTGTGAAAGGTGCGTCGTGAAGCCAAACCCGTCATCCGGTATTTGCATTGCCGAGCGTACAATCGGTGCGCGGCGCGGGCGTGCGGCGCGGGGACGTCCAACCAAAGGGTAAAGTATCTCAATCCTTTTCCCCTTTTTTTGCACGAGCGCCCCTATGACCGATATCACCTACCCGTCCAAATCCCCGATCCAACGCCCTGCCAGAACAGGCGGCCGCGCCGCGCGACACGCCAGCCGCTCCGCCCCCCTGTCAGGCGATATGCGCCCCGTCCACGCTGGCATGTCGGGCGGTCAATATTCGCCGCTAAGCAACGCCGATGTGGCGCGCATCCACGAGGCTGCCCTCACAGCACTTGAAGAAATCGGGCTGGCCGATGCCCCGCCATCTGGCGTCGCGATCCTGACAGGGGCTGGCGCTGTACAAGGCGACGACGGGCGCATCCGCTTTCCGCGCGCTTTGGTCGAAGACATGCTGGCAATTGCCAAGCGCGACCTCACACTTTGCGCCCGCGATCCCGCCCATGACCTCGATCTGTCGGGTACGCGGGTGCATTACGGCACGGCGGGCGCCGCGGTGCATATGGTTGACGTGCTGGGGCGCAACTACCGCGAAAGCACCGTGCAAGACCTGCACGATGCCGCGCGGATCGTCGATACGCTTGATAATATCCACTTCTTGCAGCGGCCAATGGTGGCCCGCGATATTCTTGATAACCTCGAAATGGACCTCAACACAGTTTACGCGACCGCTTCGGGCACGAAAAAGCACATTGGCATGTCGTTTGTTGAACCCTCCCACGTGGCGCCGTGCATCGAGATGCTGCACATGATTGCCGGCGGCGAGGACGCATGGCGCGCACGCCCCTTCATGAGCAATTCAAACTGCTTTGTGGTTCCGCCGATGCGGTTTGCCACCGAAGCCTGCGAAGTGATGGAACTGTGCATTCATGCGGGCATGCCCGTGCTGTTATTGTCGGCAGGCATGTCAGGGGCCACTGCGCCGTCCACCATCGCTGGCGCAATCGTGCAGGCAGTGGCCGAATGCCTTGCGGGGATCGTCTATGTGAACGCCATGGCACCGGGGCATCCGGCAATTTTTGGCACATGGCCGTTCGGGCTGGACTTGCGCACAGGGGCTATGACGGGCGGGTCGGGCGAACAGGCGCTTCTGACGGCAGGCTGCGCGCAGATGCACCGTTTCTACGGGTTGCCCGGCGGGGCAGCGGCAGGGATTGCTGACAGCAAAATGCCCGATATGCAGGCTGGCTGGGAGCAGATGTGTTCCAACGTCATGGCCGGACTGTCGGGGCTGAATATGGTCTACGAGGCCGCGGGCATGCACGCCTCGCTGCTCGGGTTCTGTCACGAATCGCTGATCCTCGGCGATGACCTGATCGGCCAGGCCCTGCGCTGCGTGCGCGGGATCGAAGTCGATGACGAAACGCTCGCCCTTGATCAAATGCGTGCGGTCTGCATGGGTGGTCCGGGGCATTACCTTGGCACTGATCAAACCCTCAGCCGGATGCAAAAAGACAACGTTTATCCAAAACTCGGTAATCGCATGTCACCAAAAGAATGGGCCGAAAGGGACAAGCCGGACCTGATTGAAAACGCGGTGGCGCACAAAGAAAAGATTTTGGCGACCACAAGTGCCGCGCGCTTTGCGCCGGACCTTGATGCAGCGATCCGCGCCCGATTTAACATCCATTTGCCAACATAAATCGGCGCTGGGGGCGCTGCCCCCGCCCTGCGGGCGCCCCCGGAGTGTATCTAAACAGAAGAACGGATCAGCCCCCCGTCAGTCACTGTGGTGCATCGG
The DNA here is from genome assembly GCA_047622125.1 of Paracoccaceae bacterium. Classification (GTDB taxonomy): domain Bacteria; phylum Pseudomonadota; class Alphaproteobacteria; order Rhodobacterales; family Rhodobacteraceae; genus SW4. The sequence goes on from JBLHNX010000056.1 coordinate 6,193, forward strand.
GGGGGCCTTCTCCTGTTACGGCCATCGGCTCTCCAGCCTGTGCCGCAGTCCGAGGCTAACCTTGCATGGTTAACGCCCCCTAATTCTTGTGTTCAAAAATACTCAATCTTTTGGACGGCTCAGGGTTCCGCCCCCAACGGCGGCGCGCACACCCGTGGTGCTGGCACATGATGTGGGCAACCCCTTGGCCACGCGCACCGCCAGATAGGCAAATGCCTGCGCTTCAATCATATCACCGTCTAGCCCGACGTCCTCGACGGCGCGCACTGGGCAGTCAAGCCCCGCACGCAGCATCGCCATCATCGTCGGGTTCTTGCGCCCGCCCCCACAGACGAGCACGGCGCTGGGGGGGATCGGGCAATGCTCCATCGCGCGCATCACCGCACTTGCGGCCATTGCTGTCATCGTTGCGGCGGCGTCCGCGTCGCCAAGCTCACGCACAAGGTCGAACATCTGATCAAACGCGTCACGATCCAGTGATTTGGGCGGCATTTTATAGAAATACGGATCGTCCAGAAACAGCTCAAGCGCGCCAGTGACCACGGTGCCCCGGGCAGCCATTTTGCCATCACGGTCAAAGGGTTGCCCTAACCTTTGTTGCATCAGATCATTGATCGGTGCGTTTGCAGGACCAGTATCAAAGGCCAGCAGCGCGCCGTCGCTTTCGGGCGCGGGCTTACTTGGGTCCACCCACGTTAGGTTCCCGACGCCGCCAAGGTTGAGAAACGCAATTGGCGCATCCGCCTTGATCCATTTGGCCAGCGCGAAATGATAGAACGGCGCAAGTGGCGCGCCCTGCCCGCCAAGCCTGACATCGGCGCTGCGAAAATCCCAGATGACAGGCACACCGATCCGATCTGCCAGTCGTTGCCCGTCACCCGCCTGATGCGTGCCGCGACCACCCGGATCATGTGCCAAGGTCTGGCCGTGAAATCCGGCCAGTTCGATGTCTTCGAAACCGGACATCGCTTGCGCATGAATGTCTTCGATCAACGCTACGACATCGCCACCTACCTCGTCATGCCACTGCCCGAGTGCGCCATGCAAAACCGCGCGTTCATCATCCGAATATGGCCGATATTGCGTTTCCCCAAAGCCGAACACCGCATGTCCGTCCGTGTCGATCACGGCCACATCCACCCCGTCAAGCGAAGTTCCCGACATTGCCCCAAGGGCGCGCACCGTGCCAGATTTCAACATGCACTTTCCCTTGGTTAAACTGCCCCTTATAGATGCCCCGAACCCGATGCAGAGGCAAGTTATGACCTACCACCCCAAATCCGATTTTATGGCCGTCATGATGGACCGTGGCTTCCTCGCCGACTGCACTGACTATCAGGCGCTGGACGAGGCCTTGAGCCGCGGTGTCGTGCCCGCCTACATCGGCTTTGATGCAACGGCCAAATCGCTGCATGTGGGTAGCCTGATCCAGATCATGATGCTGCGTTGGCTGCAAAAGACCGGTCACCAGCCGATCACCCTGATGGGTGGCGGCACGACCAAGGTCGGCGACCCCAGCTTTCGCGCCGATGAACGCCCTTTGCTGACGGCTGACCAGATTGATGACAATATCAACGGCATCAAAAAGGTTTTCGCCGCTTATATTGATTACGACACCGATGCGCCCAACAAGGCGCTGATGCTCAACAACGCCGAATGGCTGGACGGTCTGAACTACCTTGATTTCCTGCGCGACATTGGCCGCCATTTCAGCGTTAACCGGATGCTGGCGTTTGAAAGCGTAAAATCGCGGCTGGATCGCGAGCAAAGCCTCAGCTTCCTCGAATTCAACTACATGATCCTGCAAGCCTATGATTTTCTTGAGCTTAACCGGCGTTATGGCTGTGTGTTGCAGATGGGTGGCAGTGACCAATGGGGCAATATCGTTAACGGTATTGATCTGACCCGCCGCGTGCTGGATCACGAAATCTATGGGCTGACCTCGCCGCTGCTGACCACCAGTGACGGCAAGAAGATGGGCAAGTCGCAAGACGGCGCTGTTTGGCTGAATGCCGATATGGTCGCGCCCTATGAATTCTGGCAGTTCTGGCGCAATACGACCGATGCCGATGTGGGGCGGTTCCTGAAGCTATATACCGAACTGCCGCTGGATGAATGCAACCGTTTGGGTGCGCTGGAAGGTGCCGAGATTAACGCCGCCAAGATCATTTTGGCCAATGAGGTCACGACCTTGCTCCATGGTGGCGATGCGGCGAAAGCCGCCGAAGCCACTGCACGCGAGGTGTTTGAGCGGGGCGGCGTGGGCGATGACCTGCCGACCCTGACACTGACGGCAGCAGACCTTGGTGATGGCATGTCGATCGTGCAGTTGATCGTGAAATCCGGCCTTGCGGGCAGCGGCAAAGAGGCCAAGCGCCTGATCTCTGAAAATGGTGCGCGTTTGAATGACGAACCCATAACGGACGCGGGCATGATGATAGACGCCGCCGCACTTGCCACGCCGATGAAATTGTCAGCAGGCAAGAAACGCCACGCGCTGGTGCAATTGGGCTAAAGCCACAACCAGTCGATCACCGCCAGCACGCCGCCTGCGGGCAGCGCCACCGCAAGCGCGAGCAATGCGGCCCCCAGCGGTGTCAGGCGCGGGCTGATAAGGATATGGCCGTAAACCGATGTGCTGCGTGGTTTCATGTCAGCCATTAAGACAGTCTTAGGTTTCAACTGTCTTAATATGGACCATGATAATTACGCCGGCCCGCCCGCCACCTGATGCGATCCTGCCACTGCAGCAACACCCGATGTTCGCGGATGCCCTTGCCCGCATGGGCCGCGATGTGTGTTGTCTGACGCTGCGCGACGGTGCGCGCCGTGTCGGTTATGTCCAATTGATGACGCGCAGCTTGGGATGGTTTGGGCAGGTCAGCATGGCCTCGCGTGGTCCGATCTGGTCTGATGATGCCCCGCCCGACGTGCAGGCGCGCGCGCTTGACCGGCTTGGCTGTCAGGGCGTCCGGATTGTGAATGCGAACGGGCCGCTGCGCCGGTCCACAGGTTCGGGGTTTCGCCAGATTGTCACGCACACGCATGTGGCCGAACTGGATCTGCGCGGCGATTTTCAAAGCAGGATGCATCCCAAATGGCGCAACCGATTGCTGCGCGCGCAGAGCGGTTCACTAACGGTGCAACACCGAACATTTGATGCATCGGCGCATGCTTGGCTGCTGGCCGCAGACCGCGCCCAGCAAAAGGCGCGCGGTTACCGCGCCATGCCCGCTGCACTGACGCTGGCCTTTGCGCAGGCCAATCGCCGCCAGGTACGTGTGGTGACGGCACACGTCGGCCCGACTGTGGTCGCCGCGATGTTGTTTCTGTGTCACGGCCCCGTGGCCACCTATCACATCGGCTGGCGCAGCCCCGATGAGCGCGCCAATGGCGCGCACAATCTGATCCTGGCCACAGCAATGGAAAAGTTCTCCCAGCATGGCCATGTCCGCCTTGACCTTGGGCTCGTCGACACCGACACGGCGCCGGGGCTTGCGCGCTTCAAGATCGGGTCTGGTGCAACGGTGCGCCCACTTGGCGGGACATGGCTGCGTTTGCCCGATCCCGCAGCACCCCTGCGCAGGCTGGCAGGGCTGCCCGCGCCGTGCTAAGCCCCGATCAAAGATCAAATTCGGGGCCGTAATGACATTTCTTCAAATCGCATCGCTGCTGATCGTTCTGGCCGGTGCATTCGGGTCGATCAACTATTTCTTCCTGCGTCTCCCATCGGCGATAGGCATACTTGTTGTCGCACTTCTGGCCTCGTTTGCGGTTATTATTACCGACTGGATATTCCCGGCCCTGACCGTCGAAGAAGCCCTGCGCGCCCAAGTCCTTGAGATAGAATTTTCCGATGCGCTGCTCGAAGGCATGTTGGGGCTGTTGCTGTTTGCAGGCGCGCTGCATGTAAAACTTAGCGATCTGCGGCGCGAATGGGTCGTGGTGATGCTGATGGCCACGCTCGGCATTGCGCTGTCTACGTTCATTATCGGCGTCGGATTTAGCTGGCTGACCGGCATGCCGCTGATGATCGCACTGGTGTTTGGTGCGTTGATTTCGCCAACTGATCCGGTCGCGGTCTTGGGTGTCCTGCGCGAGGCGGATTTGCGCAAGTCGTTAGAAACAAAGATCGCCGGCGAAAGCCTGTTTAACGACGGTGTCGCCTATGTGGTATTCTTGATCCTTATTGGCCTCGCCTTTCCGCATGGCGACGCACACGGATCGGGCCTTGCCGATGCCGGACGGTTGTTTGTCCAAGAAGCACTGGGCGGCGCTGTGCTGGGCCTGTCATTGGGCTGGCTGACGTTTCGCGTGATGCGCCGGATTGATGATTACTCGCTTGAGGTGCTGATCACTCTTGGTCTTGCCTTTGGTGGCTATGAACTTGCGGTTTATCTACATGTCAGCGCGCCAATCATGGCCGTCTGCGCGGGTCTGCTGATTGGCGA
>JBLHNX010000057.1:0-10500 GCA_047622125.1 Paracoccaceae bacterium
AAAACCACCGATACCAAGGACCTTTACCATGTCATGTTCCAATCTTGCCTATTCCTCGACCAACTGAGCAGAAAACCAATAAAACAGCAAATCCGAAGGATCACTTCGGGCTCGAAGTTGCCGTTCGCTGCGATGACGTCGAACGGCGGCTATGGGCCGATCTGGACGATCCTGACGTGAGAATTTTAAGTCAATGCAAATGGCTACCAGTTATTGCCTGCCATACTTGGACCAATGCCTAGAAGATAGGTGTTAGGGTCAATCTAACGCGCTCCACCGCGGATGCTCTGTCGTATTTGGCGCTTTGCTTCAGTCTTCATATTATGATGGATGCCAGTGACAGGAAGTAGGGTGAGAAAGCGTTCCAAGGCCAACGTAATGCCTTTGTTTCGATGGGTCTCTTTGCTCAAGGCATCAATTTGGACCCTATATCAGACTACAAAAAAAAATACCCCGTCACGCGGTTTTACTTAACGTAATAGCAATGTTGGTACGGATTCAGGGTGCTTGGGCTGTCGAAGTCCTGCTCCAATACGCGGCCTGAACGGCCTGCGGTGTTTTGCAAACAAAAAACCCGCACAGGGGGTTGCGCGGGTTCCAAATTCTTATCGTTTAGGTTGGGTTAGCTGCCCCAGGAGCGGACCTGACCGCAATCCATATGTACAAAGTTGGAGCCAGAGTAGCGGCCAACGCCACCCGCGCGACAAGAGGCAGCGGCACTGGCCATCTGTCCAACCGAGCGGCTGGCGAGGCGCAGATCGGCGGCTTGTCCCTGCAAGTGCAGCGAATTGCGCGCAACACCGGATGAGCGCGCACGAAGCATCGCGTTGGTCTGTGGCGAGCGGTAGCCCGAAATCAGCATGTAGGGTTCGTTCACGTCCATCAGATTATGCGAGGCCGCCATGATATCGATTGTGCGGGTGTCGATGTTGTGACGCTGGCCGTTGCGCCAGTCGCGCATAAAGATGTTAATTTCATCAATAGCTTCGCCAATATACTGACCTTCGATCCAATAGATCGTGTCAAGGCGTTCGCCTGTGCGGCCCGAATGCATCCGCAAGCGGCGTACATCGCCACCGCCGCGCAAGAAACCTGCGGCGTTTGAATATGTCGGGGCGGCCACAAGCGTGGTTGCCGCGAAGGCGCCCAATAGAGCGCGCCGGGTCATCCCGGTCGAGTTATTCTTAGTCATTCTAGCGCCTGTCCCGTCGCTTACCTCTGTGCCCGCAGTTTCGCGAGCGATTGCTGTCTTATCGCCAAGAAGCACGTTCTCTATGGCACAGGTCGAATCGCAGACCAAGCCAGTTTTGTGTGCCCCCCGTTTTGAAAGGGGAAATCGGCGAAATTTTGCGCAAATTGTGCAGATTTCCAAAAATGTGGCCAAAATGCACAAGCGCAAACGCAACACCCTCGTGGGCATTGGTCACCTGTCTTGATTGTGAATAGACTAAACGCCACTGCTGGCTGACACTTAGTTATATATGTCTAAACGAATGAACTCTGGGGGACTTTTAACCATGTTGACGCCCGTCGCACGAGCGCCACTTTTTCGCGTATTTACCCTTATTGCCTTGGCTTTCGCGCTGGTTTTACCCGCCAAAGACGCCTCGGCCCAAGTCACAGCTTTCCGTCAGGCCGTCGCAGAATCAGCCGCGCGTGACGAGGTTCTGGCCGAGTTTTATCGCGATCGCGATTTTGACGGGATGTGGACGGGCTCTACGGGGCGCGACCGCACGCGCCGCAATGCCCTGATGGCCGCCTTTAGCGAGGCGGGCGAACACGGTCTGCCCACAAGCCGCTATGACCCCGATACGATCATTGCACAGTTGCGCGCCGCGCAGACCCCAGCCGATCAGGGCCGCATGGAGGTCGAGCTGAGCCGTTTGTTCCTGCAATATGCCCGCGACATTCAAACCGGCGTTCTGGTGCCCAGCCAAGTCGTTTCGCATGTGGAGCGTGAAGTGCCTTATCGCTCGCGGCTTGCCACGATTACCGGATTCGAGCAGTCATCGCCCGCCGCTTTCTTGCGCGCACTTGCGCCGACCTCGCCTGAATACACCCGTCTGATGCGTGAAAAGCTGCGCCTTGAACGTCTGATGGGGCAAAATGGCTATGGCCCGACTGTTTCGGCAGGGTCGTTGGCCCCTGGTGCCACTGGTGCATCGGTCGTAAGTCTGCGCAACCGCCTGATCACGATGGGCTATATGGATCGCAGCGCGACGCAAACCTATGACGTCAGCATGCAGGCCGCAGTACAACGCTTTCAGCAGGCCCACGGACTTGTTGCCGATGGTGTTGCTGGTGCGAGCACGATCAGCGAGGTCAATATCCCGCTTGGCAATCGATTGCAGCAGATCATCGTCGCGATGGAACGTGAACGCTGGCTGAACCGTCCGCGCGGCGCCCGCCATGTTTGGGTTAACCTGACCGATTTTACGGCCCGCATCGTCGACAATGACCGTGTGACGTTTGAAACCCGTTCGGTGATCGGTGCCACGCAGGGCGACCGTCAAAGCCCGGAATTTTCCGACGTGATGGAATTCATGGTCATCAACCCAAGCTGGTATGTGCCCCGTTCGATCATCGTCAACGAATATCTGCCCAGCCTGCAACGCAACAGCGGTGCCGTCAGCCACATCGAAATCACTGATAGTAGTGGTCGGGTTGTGAACCGCTCGGCTGTGAACTTTTCGCAGTATACTGCGCGCACCTTTCCGTTTTCGATGCGCCAGCCCCCAAGCAGGGGTAACGCCTTGGGACAGGTCAAGTTCATGTTCCCGAACCCGTACAATATCTATCTGCACGACACCCCATCGCAAAGCCTGTTTGCGCGTGAAGTGCGCGCGTTCAGCCATGGTTGCATTCGCCTCAATGACCCCTTTGATTTCGCCTATGCGCTGCTTGCCAGCCAGACCGCGAACCCCGAGGAGTATTTCCAGTCGCGTTTGCGCACGGGCGCTGAAACCCGTGTTGATCTGACCGATCCAGTGCCGGTGCACATCGTTTACCGCACAGCGTTCACCAATGTGACGGGCGATCTGAACTTCCGTCGTGACATCTATAATCGCGATTCTCGGATCTGGAGTGCTTTGGCTGCCGAAGGCGTTGCCGTTCGCGCGATTGGCGGATAACCCTGTTGCCAAACGTGGCGGGTCTTAGATGAGCTATACGATTGAACACATCGCAACGTCGCTGGGGGCACAGGCCCATGGCGACGTTTCCCTTTGTATCACAGGGGCTGCCGAACCCGCGTCAGCGGGGCCGGATGATTTGGCCTTGGCGCTTTCGCCTGCTTTTGTGACTGACCTTGCCAAAGGGCGCGCGCGCGCAGCCGTAATTTTGCCCGATACCGACTGGCAGTCCCTTGGTTTGCAGGCCGCGATCATTGCCCCGCGTGGGCGGTTGGCGATGGCCGGGCTGACACAACTGCTCGACCAGCACCCCGCATTTCCGGCGAGCCACAACATTCACACCAGCGCTGTCACGGACGGCGCGACGATTGGGGCACAGTGCAGTATCGGCCCGTTCACCCATATCGCGGCAACTGCGCAGATCGGCGAAGGTAGCCGCATTGGTAGCCACGTCAGCATTGGCGCAGGCTCGGTGATTGGTGCAGGTGCGACGGTGCATTCGGGTGCGCGGATCGGTTGCAATGTGCGCATTGGGCGGGGCGTGGTGATCCAGTCAGGTGCCGTGATCGGCTCGGACGGGTTTTCATTCGTCACTGATGGGGTCTCTGGCCCTGAAACGGCCAAGGTAACAGGTGGTGCGACCCGCCTTGAGGCGCCAGAACATGGCGCATGGCACAAACTCCATTCACTTGGCGGCGTAGACATCGGTGATGATGTGGAAATCGGGGCTAATAGCACTATCGATGCGGGCACAATCCGCGCCACCCGTGTCGGGCGGGGCACCAAAATCGATAACCTCGTGCATATCGGTCACAACGTCGAGGTCGGCGAGGACTGCTTGCTATGTGGATGCACGGGCATTGCCGGATCAGTGGTTATCGGCAACCGTGTCGTGCTGGGCGGGGCCACCGCTGTGGGCGATCACCACCGCATTGGCGATGATGTTGTCAGTGGCTTGGGCACAATGATCATGTCCAACGTGCCTGCCGGTAAGGTTCTCCTTGGCTATCCAGCGATGCGGATGGATCAAAGCATCGACAGCTACAAGGCGCTGCGTCGGTTGGCGCGCAAACCGATATCGGGTAAATAGCGGTTTCAATGCCAAGGCAGAGTGACTAAATCAACCACGACCGACAAAATTTGGGGCTCTGGGATGAACGTTGCACAACAAGTCACACGTATTCTGGCCGAACAAGCCTTGCTTGAACCTGGCGATGTGACACCTGACGCCACGCTTGCCGATCTTGGCATCGACAGTCTTGGCCTTGTGGAAAGCATCTTCGCCATCGAAGAAGCGTTTGATATCAGCGTGCCCTTCAACGCCAACGATCCCGCCGAAACGGATTTCGACATCTCGTCGGTGGCCGCGATTATCAGCGCGGTGGGTGACCTTGTGAAAGCGCAGGGCTAGGCCCGTGGCACAGCGCGTTGTCATAACGGGTGCAGGCACGATCAATGCGCTGGGGCATAATGTGCCCGATACGCTGGCAGCCATGGCCGAGGGGCGGTGCGGGATTGGCCCACTTGATATCCGCGACGTTGATCGCCTGACGGTGAAAATTGGCGGGCAGGTGCGTGACTACCACGAAGAAACGCATTTCAACCGCCAGCAAATCGCGCTTTATGATCGCTTTACGCAGTTTACGCTTCTGGCCGCAGCCCAAGCGATGGGCCAGTCGGGCCTGACTTTTGCGGGGCAGTTGGCGGATCAATCCGGTGTGATCCTTGGTAATTCCGGCGGTGGGCTGAACACGCAGGACGAAAACTACCGTGCCGTCTATGAAGAGGGCAAGAATCGCGTACATCCGTTCATCGTGCCAAAGCTGATGAACAACGCCGCCGTCAGTCATGTGGCGATGCAATACAACCTGCGCGGCCCGTCTTTCACGGTTTCGACCGCCTGCGCGTCGTCCAATCACGCGATGGGGCAGGCGTTCCAGATGATCCGGTCTGGCATGGCCACGGCGATGGTTACGGGTGGATCGGAATCGATGCTGTGCTTTGGTGGGGTCAAGGCCTGGGAAGGCTTGCGCGTTATGTCCAAAGACGCCTGCCGCCCGTTTTCGGCCACCCGCAACGGCATGGTGCAGGGCGAAGGCGCGGGCGTTTTTGTGTTCGAAGAGCGTGATCATGCCATGGCACGTGGCGCAGAAATTCTAGCCGAAGTCGTTGGCTTTGCCATGACCTCGGACGCGGCAGATATCGTGATGCCAAGTAAACAAGGTGCCGCGCGGGCCATCGCAGGCGCGCTGCGTGACGGCGGGCTGAACCGCGACGAGATCGGTTATATCAACGCGCATGGCACAGGCACGGCAGCGAATGATAAAACCGAAAGCGCAGCAGTGGCCGATGTGTTCGGGGCACATGCGGATAACCTGATGATATCAAGCACGAAATCCATGCACGGTCATCTGATTGGTGGCACAGGTGCTGTGGAATTGCTGGCCTGCATCATGGCGCTGCGAGACGGGATAATCGCGCCCACGATCGGCTACGAAGAGCCCGATCCTGAATGCGCGCTGGACGTGGTGCCAAATGTCGCGCGCGAGGCCAAGGTTGACGCGGTGTTGTCCAACGCCTTTGCGTTTGGTGGGCTGAATGCGGTGATTGCCTTGCGCAAGGCCTGAACTGCAAACGCCGCCCCCTTGCGGGAGCGGCGCTTTATGTCTCGAAAATAGTTCGCAACGGTTATTCGGTCGTCGCACCAGAGACAGCGGCGTCGATTGCAGCCGTAAAGCCCGACAACGATACCGTAAGTTCAACCTGCTGATCGGGTGCCGCTGCGGGCACGATGATCAGCTTAGCGGCGTTGCCTGACTTGAACTGCGCGATATCGGCAGCAGTAAAGCCAATCCGCGAAATACATCCCGACGACAGCATTGGCGATGTGGGTCGCGCCGAGCAGAATGTAAACGGAAAGCTGCGCGCCTGACCACCGTCGATCGACAGGGTCAAGTTGGCGGTCAACAGGGTTTCCATCGGTGCGACGATCGTTGCACCAGCAGCAGCTTCGCCACCCGCCGGCAGCGGTATCAGGCCGATTTCAGCAACCGAATTGCCGTCTTGGTCCATCAGCAGCTGATAAAGTGTGCAAAGATCAGCGCCGTCGGGATTATTGGCACACCGCAACGACCAATCACCGAATTCCGCCGCCACATAGGGCTGGCCCGGCTCAAGTTGGTCTGTGGTTAATGGTGTGCCCATGTCAAACTCGGCCGCGCCTGCAACAGGGGCTTCCTCGGTCGTGGTCTCTTGCGCGGCCAGCGGCGCGCCGATTGCCAGAAGTAGGGCCAGTGAAAGGGGCATCAATGTATTGCGCATAATTCTCGTCCAATAGGTTGTTATCAGGCTCGGTTAACACGCGGCGGGCAGGGTGTCAGCGGTAAATGCTCGATTGGCGATGGATTGCCGATCACAATGCCTCGCGCGGAGTTGCACCCACAAAATGAAAAAGGGCCGCACAAGCGAACCCTTTTCCATTTTCCCTGCCGAACTTTGCCGACTAATTGAGGCAAAGCTACGAAATGCCCCGAAATCCGTCAACTGATTTTATTTACAGAAAACGCAGGAATAATTGGCGTTGTGCGCAAAAAAACCGCGCCCGAGGGCGCGGTAAGTCTGACAGGGAAGTATCTGCCCGTCCCCCGGAGGACATTGGGAGCTGGGCATCTTTAGACTAGCATGGAATGGTTAAGGATGTATTTTACCGCAGTGGAATTGCACGGGGCAAACCCGAACACATCTAAGGATATGGCATGAGCGATCAGATTTTCATCGGCGGTGGCGGAGAAGACTATAGCGCGCCGCAAAACCTATTGTTGGGCCATGCCAACCGCCACGGGCTGATCGCTGGGGCAACGGGCACCGGCAAGACCGTGACGCTGCAAATTCTTGCCGAAGGGTTGTCGGCGGCCGGCGTGCCGGTGTTTCTGTCGGACGTCAAAGGTGATTTGTCGGGGCTAGCCAAGTCAGGCAGTGCGGATTTCAAACTGCACGAGCCATTCATGAAACGCGCCGCTACCATCGGCCTTGATCTGCAATATGAAGCCTTTCCGGTGACGTTCTGGGACTTGCTGGGCGAACAGGGCCACCCGATCCGCGCGACAATCGCGGAAATGGGCCCGCTGCTGCTGTCGCGCCTGCTGGAACTGACTGGAGCACAAGAAGGCGTGTTGAACGTGGCGTTCCGTGTGGCCGACGAAGAAGGTCTGCCGCTGCTTGATCTTGAGGATTTGCAAGCCCTGCTGGTTTGGGTCGGGCAAAACGCCAAGGATTTGTCGTTGCGCTATGGCAATGTGGCGGCGTCATCCGTGGGGGCAATCCAGCGCGCGCTGCTGGTGCTTGAAAACCAGAACGGCGCGCAATTGTTTGGTGAACCAGCACTCGAGCTGGCCGATATGATGCGTGTTGGCGAAGACGGGCGCGGCGGGATCAACATTCTGGCCGCTGATCGCCTGATGAGCAGCCCACGCCTTTATGCGACGTTTCTGCTGTGGTTGCTGAGCGAGCTGTTCGAGGAACTGCCCGAGGTCGGAAACCCCGACAAACCCAAGCTTGTGTTCTTTTTCGACGAAGCGCATTTGTTGTTTGATGACGCCCCAAAAGCGCTGATCGACAAGGTCGAACAAGTCGCGCGACTGATCCGTTCCAAAGGGGTTGGCGTGTTTTTCATCACCCAGAATCCGGCGGATGTGCCCGAAGATGTGCTGGGCCAATTGGGCAACCGCGTGCAGCACGCCCTGCGCGCATTCACCGCCAACGATCAAAAGGCATTACGGCAGGCGGCGGACACCTACCGCCCCAACCCCGCCTTTGAAACCGTCGAAGCGATCCGTGATGTGGGCACAGGCGAAGCCGTGACGTCGATGCTGGAAAACAAAGGCGTTCCGGGCATTGTGCAGCGCACGCTGATCCGCCCGCCGTCATCGCAGCTTGGCCCCATTACAGTGGAAGAACGCGCTGCGATTATGGCCGCCTCGTCGATGGCTGGAAAATATGACGAACGGCTGGATCGTGAAAGCGCGGCTGAAATCCTGATGAAGAAATCACAGGCGGCCGCAGCCGAGGCCGAAGTAGCTGAGGAAAAAGAGGCCGAGGACGAGGCGCGCGAGTTTAATAATGCGCGCCGCTATGATGGCGGCGGCGGGCGGAGCACCACCAAGACACGTGATGCATCCCGCACATGGTCAACGCGCCACCGCGCCGATGACAGTATCACCGAAAGCCTCGCCAAGGTGGTGGTGTCCGAACTCAAGGGCACCACGGGCAAGCGCATCGTGCGCGGCATCTTTGGCGGCTTGTTCAGAGGGCGCTAAAGCGGGCGAATCCCCAATGACACAAGGCGGTTATCTTCTTTTTCGACCACCTCAAAGCGGAAGCCGTGAAAGCTGAATACCTGTCCCTGCATCGGGATCATCTGCGCCTCGTGGATGACCAAACCAGCGATGGTGTTGGCCTCTTCGTCGGGCAGGGTCCAGTCGGTCGCGCGGTTCAAATCGCGGATCGTCATGCCGCCATCCACAACAAAACTACCATCCTCGGAGCGCGTCACGGTTTGATCTTCGACAGTATCAAATTCGTCCGTGATCTCTCCGACGATCTCTTCAAGGATGTCCTCGAGTGTGATCAAGCCCTGCAAGGTGCCGTATTCGTCTACCACCAGGGCAAAATGCGACGAGCGGCGCAGAAACTGGCGCATCTGATCATCAAGCGGTGTGGTTTCGGGGATAAAATACGCGGGCATGGCGACGGTCAGGATATCAAAACCGGCCAGTTCTGTCGGTTCGATCCGCCCGTTGCCCAGCATCTTATGCATCGCGCGCAGCAGGTCTTTTGCGTGCAGGATTCCGACGATATTTTCGGGTTCATCACGATAAAGCGGCAGCCGCGTGTGCGGGCTTTCAAGGCTCAGGCGCAGGATTTCTGTCACCGGCAGGGCCGCGTCGATCATCGCAATGCCAGAGCGATGGAGCATGATTTCCTCGACCGTGCGGGCGGATAGATCAAGCGCGCCCAAAATCCGGTCGCGGTCTTCCTTTTCGACAACCCCTTCGGAGTGGCCCAGCTGGATCGCGCCGGCGATTTCTTCGCGCACGGCCAGAATGTTGCTGTCAGGATCGGTCTGAACGCCAAACAGGCTAAGGACGCCGCGCACCAGAACACGCACCGCCGACACAACTGGCGCAAACAGCATCACAATCACGCCGATCGGGCGCGCGACGCGCGACGCTGCCAATTCGGGATTGGTAATCGCATAGGTTTTCGGCAGAACTTCGGCGAAAATCAACACAAGCAACGTCATCACAAGTGTCGCCATTGCCACGCCGCTTTCGCCGAATGCGCGGGTAAACATCGCCGTAGCAAGCGATGTAGCTAGGATATTCACCAGGTTATTGCCCAGCAAAACCGACCCGATCAGCCGCTCGCTGTCATCGGTTAGGGCAAGGGCACGCTGCGCGCCTTTATTGCCGCGTCCAGCAGACGAGCGCAGTTTGCCACGCGACGCCGCCGTCAGCGCGGTTTCAGAGCCCGAGAAGAACCCCGAGAGCACGAGTAGAACTAGGATCGCACCGGCGGTGATCCAGAAAGCAGCGTCAAGTATCATGGGAATTCCTAAGGGTCATCGCCTTGTTATGGGGCCGCGAGGGGTCCGCTTCAAGGTGTGTCATCATCCTTTGCCTGATCATGGGCAAGCGGGTGATGCGTAAGAACCAGATCGCGCAGCCGTTCATCAAGAACATGGGTGTAAATTTCGGTTGTTGCCACGTCGGCGTGGCCCAGCATGGTCTGGATTGCGCGCAGATCAGCGCCCCCCGCCAAAAGATGCGTCGCAAAGGCATGGCGCAGGGTATGTGGCGTGACTTTGGCGGGGGACACACCGCCGCGCACTGCCAGTTCCTTGATCAAGGTATAAAACCTGTGGCGCGTCAAATGCCCGACCTTGCTGCGCGACGGAAACAGAAAGCGCGCGGGCGGTTTGCCCGTTGGTCTGGCCGCATCTTGCGTGGCATCCCAATGGATCAGCCACTCGGCCATGGCCGCGCGGGCAGGCGGGGATAGCGGCACCATGCGTTCCTTGCCACCCTTGCCACGCACCAGCAACATCGCCGGATTGCCGCGCACCGCGCTCACTGGCAGGCTGACCAGTTCGGTGACACGCATTCCGGTGGCGTAAAGTAATTCCATCAAACAAGTGTTGCGCGCGGTGTCGCGGCCACTGTCGCGGGCGGCGACAATCAGGCGGTCAACTTCGCCGATGTTCAGCGTTTTGGGGAGGCGTTTGTCGCGGCCAGGCCCTTTGATCTGGATCGCCGGGTTGTACGAGCGCCAGCTTTCCTCGAACGCGAAACGAAACAGCTGTTTGATCGCT
>JBLHNX010000058.1:0-10494 GCA_047622125.1 Paracoccaceae bacterium
GCCGTCGAGGCCATCGAAGGCACGGATTTGGGCTGGTCGGCCAGCTATATGCTGGGCGGCCCCGGTCTTGATATGGTTGTGTTGCTGCGTCTAGACGGGCTTTCACCGGCTGACCTCCAGACCCAGTTGTCACTGATTGAATCGAAAGTCGGCTGGTTGATGCTGGCGGCCCTGTCGGACCGCACCGAAGCGATCAGCGACGTCGCACTTGGTGCCGAAATCGGCTCGCAGGTTTTGCTTGATGCTGCCCGTGCGGGCGGACGCAGGCAATTGGCTGATCAATGGATTGCGCGGCTCGAGCGCGCCTTGTCGCCTGACCTGATTGCAGTGGCATGGGTTCGCGGCGGCAAACCCAAACTTCTGGCCCTGTCAGGCGGTGGCATGGTCGAGCGCAACAGCGAGGCCCGCAGCCAGATCGAGGCGTTGGCCGATCATGCGATCCGTGCCCGAGGGCCCCAGATCATCGCGCCAGACGCCGCACCCGACCCCGATATGCCCGATGCCGAGGAAGCGGATCTGCCTGACCCCGCCGAGCAATCGGCGCGCGAAGATGCCTTGGCCCGCGTCGAATTGCTGGGCGGCGAACGCGGCCTGTCCATGCCAATCTACAATGGCGACGAGGCCGAAGCGGTCGTGATTGCCGTTTGGTCGGTCGGCTCTGCGGCGGGCCCGTTGAATCTGGAGGCTGCCGATTTGGTCGCCCAAGTTCTTGGTGAATCCGTGACGATCCAGGCCCGCGCGCATCCGTCAATTCTGCGCCGGTTGGGTAATTGGGCTATAGTGGGTGTTCGCGGTGTCTTTGGTCTAACGGCGTGGAAGATCAAGCTTTTCCTCGTGGTCAGCGCTTTGCTGGCACTTGGATTGTCGCTTTGGCCCACCCGTTTCGAGCCAAATTTCACCGCTCGGATCGAGGCACAAGAACGGCGCGTCGTTTCGGCCCCGTTTGATGGTTTTCTAGCGGAAGCCCCTTTTCAACTTGGCGACGTGATCGCGCCGGGTGAGTTGATCGTCGGTATGGAAGACAGCGATTTGGTCCTGCAAACCGCGCAGATAAAATCAGAGTTGGACGAGATCGACGCAGAGGTTCAGACGGCCCGTTCGCAGCGTGACACCGCCCGTGTCCAATCGCTCGAGGCGCAGCGCCGACAGGTCACGGTGCAATTGGATCTCACCGAGCGCCAGCTTGACCTTGCCCGTTTCGTGGCGACCGAAACTGCCGCTGTAGTTGGCGGAGATGCTTGGCGTCGGGTCGGCGGTCGGGTCCGGCTTGGTGAATCGCTATTGGAACTGGCATCGCCGGATACTTTTCGGCTTTTGGTGTTTGTGGATGAGGATTGGGTTGCTGACCTAGAGGCAGGAAACAGCGGCACCCTTCTGTTGACCGCTTATCCAAATGCGCCGATCCCTGTTACTTTACAGGGCATTACGACCGATCCGCAGATGCTTGATGGCGTCAATACCTTTTCGGCTTGGATGGATTTTGCAGGGCCGCCCGATGTTGCCTTGCTTGATGGTATGCGTGGAGTTGTCCGCATTGACGGTGGTGAAACGACGATGCTGGCGGCCTATTCGCGTGGGACGTCGCGCTGGCTACGGCGCACCATCTGGCGGTGGGGCGGATGAGCGCGCTGCGCCATCCTGACTGGCACTTGTTAAGCGACCAAAGATTCCGCCGCCGCGCCGCAATCGGCACCTCGCATCAGATGTTTCGTGGCGAGGCCTTTGTTGTTTTGTGTGACCGTATTACCGGCCAAAATTTGCGACTAACCGAGCGTGCGCAGGAGTTGTGGCGCATGTTTGATGGCCGCATGACACTGGACGAGATATGGGAATATCTGATGCGCCGCCCTGCCATTGCCCCAAGTCAGGCGGAAATGGTCGATTGGGTCATGCAGCTGGTTGGGTCCGGTCTTATCCTGTCGGATCACGAGCTTGATCCGGTCTATTTGAGCGACCGGACCAACAAGCGGCGATCTTCGACAATCGAACAACGGTTTGCCAGTCCGCTGGCGATCAAGTTCAAATTGTTCGATCCTATCTGGCTGGTGAGGGTCACCTATCCAGTTGTCAGTCCCTTGTTCACCCCGCTGGGCGGCGTGTTCATGTTGGCGGTTATGGTCACAGCGGTTGTGCTCGCGGTTCTAAACTGGGAGGCGCTGGCCCAGTCGGCTGATCGGACCTTGTTGTCGCAAAGCGCGCTGGTCTATCTGGCGTTGGCCTACCCGATCATGAAGGGCCTGCACGAATTGTCGCATTGCTATGCACTTTATCGTTTTGGCGGTCAGGTCCGCGAATTCGGCATCATGTTTTTGCTGTTCTTTCCAGTTCCTTATGTCGAAGCCTCCGAAGCCACGGCCCTGCCAGACAAGCGCGCGCGCATGTTGGTCGGCGCAGCTGGCATCCTGTCAGAATTGTTCATGGCTTCGGTCGCGATGATCTTGTGGCTGCAGATCGAACCGGGCGTGGAGCGCGCGTTTTTGTTTAACTTTGTGCTGATAGGGACGATATCGACGCTATTGTTTAACGGGAATCCGCTTTTGAAATTTGACGCCTATTTCGTGTTGGCGGACTGGTTGGAAATGCCCAACCTGGCGCAGCGATCGGGCGAGTTTTTACAAGATCGGTTCTTGTCGCGCTTTCTTGGCCTAAGATCAGAAGTCGATCCGCGGCCCGGCGAGGGCCCTATTCTTGGCATTTACGGCGTGCTGTCACTGTCTTACCGGATGCTTTTGACCCTGACCATCGCGCTTATGGTGTCGACGTGGTTCTTTGTTTTCGGCATTCTGTTGGCAGTTTGGGCTGTCGTGATGAGCGTGATCTGGCCGCTGGTGAAACTGTTCCGGAAAGGACGCCGCATGGCAAAGTCTCAAAACCGCTCGCGTCTCGTCTTGGTGCGTCTTTTGGTCGTTCTGGCGGTGGTCGTCGGATTGGTAACCTTGGTGCCGCTGCCGTTTTCCGCGCGTGGAGAGGGCCGGATCGTGCCGCTTCCGGTTGCCGAGATATCCGTAGCTACATCCGGGTTGATCGGCCCAACCGAGATCGTTGATGGCATGGAGGTCGTCGCAGGCACCGAAGTCATGCAGTTGGACAATCCCATTCAGGCTGCCCGCCGTCTGGCCCTGAACATTAACCTAACCGCCCTGCAAGATGCACTGGACCGTAGCGGGCTAACTGTGCCTGAACGCTTGCGCATTGAGCGCGAATTGGAGGTTGCAGCCACTGCGTTGGCGAATGCCGAAGAGTTGGAGCGTGCACAGATCGTCCGGGCGCCCCTGACCGGGCGAATAAGCTGGCAAGGCGGTCGCCCACCGTCGCCCGGCGTGTTTGTTTATCGTGGTGACCGTCTGGGCCACATCATAAACCCCGAGGTGTTGGAAATCGTCACTGCCTTTCCGGCCGCCTATTCAGGCCGGATTGACGACACCGCGACCCTGCTGATGTTGCTCCCCAATGGGGAAGAAGTAGTCCGCCCAATCGCCCGTAGCCGTGTCGTCGATGTAGGCCAACAAGTGCCGCCCGAGCTTTTGGTGTCTGCCGGTGGGCCTGTTCCCGAACAACCCAACCGGCCTGGTATGGCGCTGGACACCAGCCTGATCGTATGGGCCGCGCCCGAAGGTGATTTGTCGGCCTATGCCGGAGTCCGGATCGAGGCGCGGATCGACCTTGGCAGCGCCAGTGCTTTTGAACAGATCGTCTTTCACCTACAGCGGCTGTTCCTGCGGGTGACCCGGATATGATGCGGGCGACAATGGGTCACCGGCCGATCCTCAAGGCCTTCGCCCGCTCGCGTCGCCGCCCCGTTCGCCGTAATGTACCACCGCTGTCGCGACTGCGGTTGTTTGCCGATGAGTGGCTGCTGTGGCGTGTGGCGCGTGGGTCGGATCGTCTGATGCCACTTCGCCAAGCGATAACAGCCCATGCGTCTGTGATGGTCGCACTCTGTGATACTGACCTCAACGCCTGCATCGCGGCCCCATTGCGGGCCGAACTGCTTTTGGATTCAGCCAAAGGCGGGCCGCGTTTTGCCGCCGTGCTCGAGGTGATCCGCCGCGAAACTGGCCTAGCGCTGCGCGACAACCAGATCGAATGCGCGGTACTTCTGCTTAATGGTGATTGCGTGGAATTGCGCACCGGCGAAGGCAAGACCCTCGCGGCCGTTCTAGCCGCACTTGTGGCAGCAAGCGTTGGCGTATCGGTGCATGTGGTGACCGTGAATGATTATCTCGCAGAGCGCGATCATGCCTTGATCGCTCCTTTGGCCGCCCGCCTGCGCCTTAGTTCGGATGTGATCTTGCAGACCGACAGTGATGACGAAAAGCGCCACGCTTATGATCATGATATACTTTACGGCACCAACAAGTCTTTTGTTTTTGACCATCTGCGCGACAAGCGCGAGGCCCACAAGATGCAGGACGAGGCTCGCCCACGCCAAACCGGGCAGGCCTTGGCTATCGTTGACGAGGTCGACAGCGTTCTGATTGACGACGCCACCGTGCCAATGATCCTGTCGGAGCCTGCCGACCGCCCGCCGGTTGTCGATCTTGTCCTCTTTCGCAATCTGATCGCCTTTGCCCGGGCGATGGAAACCGGCGGGGATCGCGTCCGCGACACTCATGGTAATTGGCGTCTTACCCGCCAAGGCATTGCCCGTTTGGAAGCCGCTGCTGCCAATTGGCGCCATCCTTTGGCTAAGTCTTCGGATATTGTCGATATGGCCGAACTGGGTATGACGGCCGTTTACGGGTTTCTTGAGGGCGTCGCCTATATCGTGAACGAGGGCGAGGTCATCATGGTTGATCAGGCGACAGGTCGACTAATGCCTGATCGCAAGTGGGACTATGGTTTGCAGCAGATGGTCGAGATGGTCGCGGGTGTCGAGCCGACCGCAGAAACACGCACGGTTGGCCACATCACGCAGCAGACCTATTTTCGTCAATATCGTGTTTTGTCCGGATTGACCGGCACCGCGCATGAATGCCGCAGCGAGTTTTGGGCGATTTACCAACTGGGCGTAAAACCCGTTTCACCGCATGCGCCGTCGCAGATGAAATCGTGCGGGCTTCGGCTGTTTCGCAAGGCCGACGATAAATGGCGCAGCGTCGCCGCCCGAGCTATCGAAGTCGCGACCACCCGTGCCGTGCTAATTGGCCTGAACGACGTGGCAGAATCCGCCGCCCTCAAGGCAGTTTTCGACGAGATCGGCCGAGATGTCGCTGTGTTGGACGCGATGACTGAATCCCAAGAGGCCGAACTGGTCGCTGTTGCCGGTGTTCAGGGCACGATTACCATTGCGACCCACTTGGCAGGTCGCGGCACCGATATTGCGTTGGATGCGGACGTCCGTAATGCGGGTGGACTTCATGTAATCATCGCCTCGGTCATGGCATCGGGCCGCCTTGAGCGTCAGCTATATGGTCGCGCAGCCCGACAGGGTGATCCCGGCAGCTACGACCGGATGATCAGCCTTGAAGACCGTGGCCTATCCGAGGGTGCATTTTCGCCTTGGCGAAGTGTCGTCACATGGATCTTGCGCCGCCGGATATTGCCGACGTTTTGCCTTGCTAATATCCACGCAGACCGTGATCGTCGGGCAAGGTCGTTGCGCCGCAAGACATTGCTGCGTGAGCAGGACATGACCAAACGCCTTGGTTATCGATAGGAGAGAGATCATGATCAGACCAACCATTGCACCACATGTATTGACGGGGCTTGCCGTTCTGGGCCTGTCGCTGGTTGGCGCCCCACCGGCACATGCTGATGCGCCGCTGCCATTAACCTGTCTTCTCGTGCCGGCCCGAACCAGTGATATCGGCAGTGATCGTGTGGGAATTGTCCGCGCTGTCGAAGTGACCCGCGCTGATTATGTCACCGAGAATGCGCCACTTGTTCAAATTGATTCCGAGATTGCAGCAGCGGATTTGCGCGTTGCACGTATCAGCATCGCGGCTTTGCAAGAACGCCTTGAGCGCAGCGAGCGTTTGCTGTCGCGCAACCTGATTTCCCGCGACGAGATCGAAACGATGCGGACTGATTTGCAACTGGCCTTGGCGAATGAAGCACGGGCACAAATGGAGTTGGACCGTGCAACCATTCGCGCCCCTTTTTCCGGCTACGTATCCGAGATCGGCGTATCGGTCGGCGAACTCATCGGACCTGACCCGTTGCTGCGCCTGATTGATGTGAGCACGCTGCGCGCTGAACTCGTATTTCTAGCGGCGGCATATGGACAAATCTCGTTGGGCGACACGATGAAAGTGCGAGTCGATCTGGCCGAAGCCGAGGTCGAGGCCGTCGTTACGGCTATCGACCCGTTCATCGATTCAACCTCGAATTCGTTTACCGTTCTAGTCGATATTGCCAACCCTGATTTGGCGCTCCCCGCGGGTACAACTTGCGCAGTGGTAAACTGACGGGCAGGGGGCATTACGCTTGGGAGCCGGACAAAATCACATGTCCGGCGAGATAAGTCTTTCAAGCACGGTTTGGGCATCACTTTGGAAATAGAACGTAAGAAAAGCGCCTTTAACGCTGTCCATGCCCCCGGCGACATGCACCAGATCGGTGGTTTGCGCGGCTTTGACGATGGCGCTGCCGCCCTCGCGTGCGGCCAGTGGTGCCAGCCAATCGGCCAGCATGGTCCGGTCGATTGTCGCGCGGCGCACCGTTGTCAGCCATGATTTCCGCCCGTCGCCGTTAGTCAGCGTGAAAATTGCAGTCTCGGCGGTCAATGCGCTAAAAACTATCTGCGCTTGTTTGTGGTCCAGATCCATGGCCGCGAAACAATCCGCCATAGGGGGCCAAAAGATATCTGGCCCGGCGAGGGGAGTGCAAATGTAGTCGTCACGCCGCACCAGTCCGTTGGGCAGTGATTTGAACCCACGGTAAAGCGGAAAGGGCGATCGATTGCCGCTTTCGACCCGTGTCGCGATTGCGACCCAGTATTGCGTGTAGAGCCGAACTGATTTGAGATCACAGCGCAGCGCCAATCCAAGTGCATCAGATCCAGGGATCGCCGCGGCCCATTCGGACAGCAAATTGTCTTCGATGCCGTGGGCTTTGGCGGCGGTAGCCAGCAATTGCGCTGCTTTGACGCCAGTTTCGCAGAAAAACAGTGCCCGCTCTTCAATTTCATCCGTTCCGACGGACCATGATCGCTCAAAAGCGTCGGAAATTTCGGCGAGGGCAGACAGCGATTCTTTGGTGTTTTCCATTCATGCAGCGTAGCGCGATCACAGTGGGGAAAATAGCCACAGTTTCCCCTAAGTCGTCCCAATTGGGGTTGGAGCATTGCCGCAAGGTCAATAAGGTAAATCGAAAAGCTTTTTGAGGGCATCATGAAAAGAATCGTTTGCGGGGCTGCACTTGCACTACTTATCTCGCCACTGACACTAAGCGCTCAGACATCAGGCGATGAAGACGATCTTGCCGAAGTGGAATCGTTGAACCCCAACCCTATCGCGCGCCTGACAGGTCGCCTTGCCTACGATACTGATTACGGCGTCGTCGTTGGGATGGGCTTTGCGACCGACAGGCTGCTGGGCGAGGATCAGACCCTCGAGTTCAACATCGAAACGCAAGAAGATGGAACGCGTGTCAATTTGCGTTATAACAATGATGCGATTTTCGGGGACTCTCCGGCCTTTGGCGTGAATGTGGTGCGCTCGGAAACATCTGCAGGTGCGACCTATGATTTTGACTCGACCGTTACGCGGATCGAACCGCGACTAACCTGGGAGGCGTCTTCAGCGCTCAAGGCCTCGGCATATGCCTATTATTCCGTGAGCGATATTTCGGGTGTTCCGGTCACCAGCTCGGCACTCATTGTCGGGGACGAGGGTGAAGAGACCACCAGCGCGATTGGCGCCAATCTTGAATACCGGTTTCCGATCGAGCCTGGTGGCACGATACGCGCGGCGCGTCTGAGATTTGGTGCCGAGATCGGGTCAACAACGCCGGACAACGACTTTTTGCGCGTTACGGCCTCGGGGCAGGCCATCCATGTTTTTAACGATGGCAGTGTCGTTTTGCGCAGTCAGGCCCGACTTGGTGCGCTGAGCAGCCAAACTGGGACCAGCAGCATCGGCGACCGCTATATGCTGGGTCAGGGATCGATCCGAGGGTTTGAATTTGGCGGCTTTGGACCACGCGATCTTGCAGTTGCCGGCACACCGGCGCTTGGCGGCAATTACTACGGCATCGTCAAGTTTGACGTGCAATTCCCCAATGCGTTTGGCGAACAAGCCGAGCGCCTGACACCGGGCCTGTTCGTTGATCTGGGCAGCCTTTGGGGTCTAGACGATGTGGCGGGCGGCATTGCCGGCGCGGATATTGTGGACGATGCAAGCCATCTGCGATCTTCGGTCGGGGTATCGCTGAGCATCCGGACGGGCCTTGGCGCAATCCAGATGTATCTGGCACATCCGATTGCCTCGCAGGATTATGATAGCACCCAGACCTTTGGTCTCGAATTGAATCATTCGTTCTAATTCTAAGTTGGCTTCGCGCCCCGTAACCAAGGGCGAACACCCGCTGCGGATCGAATTGACGAATCTTTGATAATGGCCTGACGCCTTGCTTCTGTTGCGCCCGCCCAAATGCGCCTCGCCAGACCCTTGCGGGTCTGGCGGAACGATCTGCTGTATCCCGTCGCGCCAGTTCACGACCAGCGCGGTGCTCGCTAACAGTGACCCTACCGCGCCGGATGCGAACCTTTGACATGCCACCACGAAATCCTCGGACGCCATAGGGCGCAACAGCGTCGCCGTGGTCGTGGCCCGAACGGTCGAAACGGGGCCAGTCAGGTTAAGTGCGAGGTCTATCGAGTGGATCGCTTGCGTCAGAAGTACACCGCCGCAATCACGTTCATATGTGCCACGACCCAGTTCGTCATAATAGTCCTGCCCGCGCCACAGCGGGACGGCTATTTCAACAAGGCCAAGGTTTCCAAGCTTACCGCTAGTGATGAAACGTGCCGCAGCTTTGGACGATGCGCGCGCCCGACAGCGCCATCACATGGGTCTTGGCAATCATGCCAGTCCAGATAATCGCGGCCCCGGCGGGTTGCTGGGTGTCAACGTTTGTCATGACGATAACCTCAATCCCTATCCAAGGAGCGAGAGGCGGATGTGCCAAAAACTTGGGAGGCCGCGTTGGATTGGCAGGAGGATTATATCGAGGAGCTGTCGAGAGGGTAGAACCAGTTGCCGACACCAAAACCGGGCGTTCATGCTGCGAGATGCACCAAGGGGCATAAGACGCGGTAAGCAGACATAGACCGCCAGTTTGATTGCCCACTTGAGACCGTGATCAAGTCGTAAATCCCCATACGACTGCGTCTTGCGCGCCCACTATTGGTGCAACGCTTCGCGCGTCAGACCGGTTGAACCAGCAAAGCACAACCATCCGGCCAATAAAGCCTGTGGTCACTTCTGTCTCAAGATAGCATGTCTTGGCTCAACGATGACTGCTAAGTACAAACCGCTGTTACGATCACTTCGACTTTAAGCTCTTTGCGCGCAAGTCGTGCTTCGCCGCATGCGCGCGCGGGGGCTTGGCCTTGTGGCACCCATGCATCCCACACCCCATTCATTTCATCGAAGTCGTTCATGTCTGACAGCCAGATGATCGCCTGAAGAATGCGGTCGGGAGAAGAGCCGACCTTGGCCAGCAAGGCTTCAACCCGCGACAGGCAGTCTTTGGTTTGTTCGGCAACGGTGTCTCCCGCGCCGACTTGCCCACAAAGATATGCGACGCCGTTATGCGTGACAATTTTGCTCATGCGCGCGCTGGATTCAAATCGTTGGATCAATTTTTCACCTCATTGATTTCAGAAGTGGCCATCGCCGCAAGTTCGCCCAAGGTGACGGGCTTGAGCGGAGGGCGGATGCGATAATATCCAGTGTCGTCCAAAGAAATATCATTGGCTGTCGCCAAGATTTGCGAGACAGACAACCCGCAATAGCGCCCTTGGCAGGGACCCATTCCAGATCGACCAAACGCCTTGGCTTGGTTCGGGCCTAGGCAGCCCAACCCCGCGAAACGGCGTATGTCGCCAGCAGTCACCTCTTCGCAGCGGCATATAATCGTCTCGTCTGGTGGCGCAATCGCGCCCGCATAGGGCGGATAGGCCGCATCGATGAAGGGGCGTGCAGCGCATTCGATGGCCAGATGTTTGCGCAGTTTGCGGGCCACGGCGTCACGGTCTGATCTGGAAATACCTTCAAGGTCATGGACGATCTCTAGGGCAGCTATCTCACCTGCGAAAGCGGCCGCTTTTGCGCCGCCGATCCCAGCCCCGTCGCCTGCGATAAAGACTGTAGCAACGGCCGAGCGCCCCCAAGCGTCACACTCCGGCACAAAGCAGTTTTGTGCGGCGTCCCACAGATGCGGAATATCGATGGAGCGCGCCGCTTGTGTGTTGGGGATAACGCCGTGGTGCAGCAGTACTGTATCGCATTCAATACGGTGCGCCGATTTGCCAATGTAAAAGCTGAT
>JBLHNX010000059.1:0-10416 GCA_047622125.1 Paracoccaceae bacterium
CAGCGTTTCCGCAACAATCCGGGCCTTCAGTTCCAGAGGCCAGCGCCGCTTGCCATCTGAACTGCGTGGTATCCTTGCGAGAAACTCGTTCCTAGCTTCCATAGAGAAACTCCCTTCAAATCTATGAAGGGACGGAATCGCACATCAACAAACGAAGCGGTATGTGGGGTCAAACCAACGCTTACAGTATGGTGGCATGGAACCGTCGGATGCGAAGCGATTGCGTGCGCTTGAGGATGAGAACGGCAAGCTGAAGAAGCTCTTGGCTGAACAGATGCTCGACAACGCGATGTTGCGAGATATCAATGCAAAAAAATGGTGACGCCTGCTGTAAGGCGGGAAGCGGTGGTTCACCTGTGCGAAGCGCACGGTGTGAGCCAGCGGCGGGCGTGCGATGTGCTGCAGATTGACCGGTCAACGGTGCGATATCTGTCGCGCCGTGGTGATGATGTGGAACTGCGAGATGCAATCAAACGCGTGTCGCGTGAACGCCGTCGGTTTGGTTGCCGCCGTATTCACGTGATGATCTCCCGAGAAGGTTTTGAGGTGAACCACAAGAAAGTGAGGCGCATCTACCGTGAAGAGAAGCTGCAGGTGCGGCGCAGAGGCGGTAGAAAGCGTGCTTTGGGCACAAGGAAGCCAATGGTGCTGCCGGATGGCCCAAACCAACGCTGGAGCTTGGACTTCGTGTCAGATGCGCTGACAGACGGTCGCAGGTTTCGCATCTTGGCAGTCGTTGATGACTTTAGTCGTGAGAACTTGGTTCTGGTGGCTGATACGTCGCTGTCTGGCCACCGCGTTGCACGCGAACTGAATCAGATTATCGCTGAACGCGGCATGCCGAAGACAATCGTGTCGGACAACGGCACTGAGTTCACCAGCATGGCGATCCTCAAATGGGTTCAGGAAACCGGTGTCGATTGGCATTACATCGCGCCTGGAAAGCCCCAGCAGAACGGCTTCATTGAAAGCTTCAACGGCAAACTGCGAGACGAATGCCTCAACGAAACGCTGTTTGGCACATTGCGCGATGCCCGCAAAACGCTTGAAGAATGGCAGGAGGATTACAACTGGCGCAGACCACATTCAGCATTGGCAAACCTGACCCCGATGGAGTTCTTGCAGAGAAAGAAGATGGACAAAATGGCCGCCTAACGCTAAAGATTTAAACCCAAGGACTCCGCGCAAAGCTGGAGGGAACTTGGGGCTCAGGTCATGGGCAATTGGGCGTGCAACCAGATTTCCAGGTCGTCGAAGATCAATTTGGCTTTGGCTTGCCGGATATCAGCTCGCCGATCTGGTGGTGATCCGCGTGCCTCCTTCTCGACTGCGTAGAGCTGTGCAATGCGCCCGATGGCTTCATCTGCGATAGCCGAACCTTGTGCGCGGTGGATGTCGACGAACTTGCGCCTGACATGCGCCATGCAAGCCACCTCAAGGATGTCGCCGGAACGATAAATATCCTCGAACCCTGCATATCCGTCAGCGTGCATCCAGCCTTTATACTTCGCAAGGTGGTCCTTGGGGTGCTGGCCTTTGCGGTCTGGAGAGAACTGATACCAGCTGGCGGGTGGAACGCTGCTGCCCCAAGGGCGTTCGTCCCGACCGTAGGCCCAGAGCCGTGCCGTTGCGGTTTTGCCGGTGCCAGGGGCCAGCATTTTGACCGGCGTGTCATCTGCAAAGATCGCCTGTCCAGCCAGCACATGGCGGCCAATGGCATCCGCCAGAGGTTCCAAAAGCGCTGTCGACTTACCGACCCAGTCGGCCAGCGTTGAACGGTCAATGTCGATCCCGTCACGTTCGAAGATCCCACTTTGGCGATAAAGCGGCAGGTGATCGGCGTATTTGTTGACCAACACATGCGCCAGCAGGCCAGGGCCCGGACGCCCGCGTTCGATGGGACGCGATGGCAACGCTGCCTGTGTGAAGGCCTCGCAGCCCGAACACGCAAAGCGTGGCCGCACGATGCGGTTCACGATGAACCGGCCAGAAACATATTCCAGCTCTTCGGTCACGTCCTCGCCCAAACGGCGCAGTGCGCCACCGCACTGGGCGCAATCGTCGTCGCCGGTGGTCAGTTCAACTTCCATGCGCGGAATGTGATCCGGGATGGGGCGGCGCTTGGGTTTGCCCTTTGGCTCCTCGTCGGGAAGGCGCAGCTTTGCCGTCATCTTGGCGACTGCGATCTCGCTGGTCTCCAGTGCCAGCTGAAGCTGTTCGATGCTCTCCGAGGACGATCCGAACCTGTGATGGCGTTGACCGGCCAACTGATGGCGCAGCTTCTCGATCAGGACCGCCTGGGACTTCACTTCTGCCAGCAAAAGTGCTGTGAACTGTCGCAGTTCGTCGGGGTCTTTCGGCAGGGTTTTGTCGACATTCAGCATGGTCAAAGCATAGCAAAACAGCGGCCCGACGGGAATCCCGCACGTGCGTGTATTGCTGATTTATCCCGCCTTAAGTGGCGTCCAGCTGCGTTGCGGCAGACGCCAATCGATCCCTTCCAACAGCATCGCCAACTGAGCGGCGGTCAGGGCGATCTTGCCTTCTTTGGCTGATGGCCACACAAACCGACCCTTCTCAAGTCGCTTGCTGAACAGGCACGCGCCTTGACCATCCCACCAGATGATCTTGATCAGGTCACCGCGACGTCCACGGAAGACGAACAGATGCCCCGTGAACGGATCTTGCTTCAGTGTTTGCTCCGCTTGGGCTGCCAGCGTCGTGAACCCACGCCGCATGTCGGTCACGCCAGCCGCAAGCCAGACCCGTGTGTTCGCCGGAACAGGGATCATGCGGAAAGGCCCCGGATCAGACGGGCCAAGGCTTCGGGATCATAACCGCCAATGATCCTGAGGCGGTGACCGCCTGCAATATCGATCTCAATCGCGTTTTGTGCGGACACAGGATCAGTTGCCGAAGCCCTATCTTCGTTCTGGGGTCGGTCAACAATCTCAACTGGCAAGAAACAAGGCCTGTCAGCCGCCAAATCCTCAACCGCATCTGGATCAGGCACATAGCGGGGATCACGCAGCCACTTGAATATCATATTGGCGTTCATCGCGTAGCGCCGGGCAACCTGCGCCACCGAAACGCCCGCCGCCGTCGTCTGAAAGCAGATCGACCGCTTCTCCTCATCCGTCCAAAGTCGCTTCGTTCGAAGTGTCATTCGCTGCCCCATAGTGTCCGCTATCCAAAGCGGACACTATCGATCACTCTCTGAGAACGGCAGAGCAGTCAGGCCGGACGCTTACGATGAGAGGCCGGTTTGGGCCGACAGTGACAGATGCTGCGCCATGTACATTTTGGCACCAAGGGCGGGTTCCGGACATTCTTTGCGCTTTGCATAGGGGTCTGCTGTGCGGGACAAAACGCCATTTCGCTGCATTTTCCCTAGGGTCAGCTTGCCGAACAAAGCGACCCGACGAGACGCTGCCGCGTGCATCGTTATCCATCGCCTTCTTCTGCCCCCCCCAATCTTGGCTGCTATTTCTAAGTCGAGACGAAGCGCAACAAGGTGTCGTTGGCGCGATTATGGGAGAATAGGTCGGAAAGGTGTGTGCCAAATCCAGATATTCGCCTGAGATTAGATGGGAAGGTTGTCCTTAGGGAAACTCGGGCAACCGCCACTTTGACTACGTGAAAGAAACACGCGCATGAAGAAGCTCCGGCTTGATGCCACGGATATTCGTATCCTCAGCGCTGTCCAACAGCAGGGGCAACTGAGCAAGACAAAGTTGGCCGAGCTTGTGAACCTGTCGCCCACGCCGTGCTGGGCACGCTTGGACCGGCTGAAGACTGCGGGCTATATCCGTGGCTATCACGCTGAGTTAGCTTTGGAACGCATCGTTGATTTCACGCAGGTTGTCGTGACCGTCTCTCTCGGCTCGCACCGCAAAGCGGACTTTGATCGCTTTGAAGGCTACATCCGAAATCTTGACGAGGTGACGGATTGCATCGCGACCGGTGGCGGCGTGGACTACGTGATGAAAACAGTAACGCCAAGTCTTGCCGCCTTTCAGGCGCTCATGGATGAGATGCTGTCGGCTGATCTCGCGATTGAACGATACATGACATACATTGCGACTCGTCAGGTCAAAACCTGCCAGCCCAATCTGACCAAACTGATCGCAAAGAGCGAGAAATAGCCTTCGAAGACTGAACGGGCTAATCGAGGCCAAATAATCGGCCTGATCAGCCTAAATGGCACGCGTTATCAGACCAAGAGTTTTTCAGAATTCAAACTAAATCATCAGCAGGATTTACCACTTCACTGGCCCGTCAGGCCACCTGCTATGAGGGCGAAAATATGACACAAGCAGACGACTTCGGCTTTGGCACTCAGATCCGCAAATCACCTTATTTCGATGCAACAGTTCGCTGGGGCGCGAAGGCTTTTTCCGTTTATAATCACATGTATATCCCACGTGATTTTGGCGATCCGGAGCAGAACTTCTGGAACCTCGTGAACGAGGCGATCCTGTGTGATGTGGCCGTTGAGCGCCAAGTTGAAATCACCGGACCAGATGCGGCGAAATTCGTGCAAATGTTGACGCCGCGCGATCTGTCGAAAATGGCCGTGGGTCAGTGCAAATACATCCTGATTACGAATGCGGACGGCGGCATCTTGAATGACCCGATCCTGCTGCGTTTGGCGGAAAACCACTTCTGGATTTCGCTGGCCGACAGCGACATCCTGCTTTGGGCGCAGGGCGTGGCCGTGCATTCTGGCATGGACGTGCAGATTGGCGAGCCGGATGTTTCACCGCTTCAGCTTCAAGGGCCAAATTCGGGCCTGATCATGCAAGAGCTTTTCGGCGAAAGCATCATGGACCTCAAATATTACTGGCTGCGCGAAGTCGAACTGGACGGCATCCCGCTCATCGTGTCGCGCACCGGCTGGTCCAGCGAGCTGGGCTATGAGCTATATCTACGTGATGGTTCAAAAGGCGATCAACTTTGGGAACGGATCATGGCGGCAGGCATGGATCACGGCCTCAAGCCGGGTCACACGTCGTCGATCCGCCGAATTGAAGGCGGAATGCTTTCCTATCACGCCGACGCTGACATCCAGACAAACCCCTTCGAGCTGGGCTTTGATCGCCTTATGAACCTCGACATGGGTGCGGATTTTATTGGCAAGGCCGCACTGCGCCAAATCAAAGAGGAGGGCCCGAAGCGCAAGCAGATTGGTCTCGTCATCGATTGCGATCCGCTCAAAGGTCCGAACACGACGTTTTGGACGATCAACCAAGGCGGCGAAGAAATCGGGAAGGTGACATCGGCGGTCTATTCACCGCGCCTTGAAAAGAACATCGCGCTGGCAATGGTTGCCGCAGGTGCGGCGGTGCTGGGGGCCGAGGTGGAAGTCGTGACGCAGTCTGGTCCGACTAAGGCGACTGTCGTCGAGCGTCCGTTCTACGACCCCAAGAAGCAGATTGTGGCAGCGTAAGGCAGCTGCACCTCAAGCGGTGCGCGCAGCTCTCAGATCGTGCGCACTGCTAAACTGAAATGAGATCCCAGATATGTCCGACCTTTCCATTGAACTGCATTGGCAGCGCGCAGAGCCTGTATCTGCAACTGGGGCCTATTCAGACGCACATACCGTGCAGATGAACCGCGTGTATGACATTACCGCGGACTCCGCGCAGATGGCCGAGATGCAAGCTCGTGCGCACCGCTATTGCTTTATTGCAAACACTCTTGCGGACAGCATTGAAATCAACACCCGCTAAGCCCAACCAAAGGAGCAGCCCCATGGCGTCAAGCGATATTCTACTGCGTGATCTACGCGATGACGGCATCCTGCGCCTGACCCTCAATAATGTGAAACGGCGCAATGCGCTTTCAGAATCGATGCTGGGCGCACTTGGCGCGGCCTTTGGCGAGGCGGGCAATGACCCCGCCGTGCGCGTTATAATTTTGGCCGCGAACGGTCCGGCGTTTTGCGCGGGCCACGACCTGAAAGAATTGACAGCAGGACGAACCGCGCCCGACAGCGGTAAGGCGTATTTCGCAACCGTTATGTCCATGTGCTCTGGTGTGATGCAGGGCATCGTCAACTGCCCCAAGCCCGTGATTGCCGAAGTCACAGGCATCGCGACGGCGGCAGGCTGTCAACTGGTGGCAAGCTGCGATCTGGCCATTGCGGCCGAGACCGCGCGGTTCAGCACGCCGGGAGTTCACATCGGGCTTTTCTGTTCGACACCGATGGTTGCCCTGTCACGGAACGTATCCAACAAACATGCGATGGAAATGCTACTTACAGGCGACATGACACCCGCCGCACGCGCCGCCGAGATCGGGTTGGTCAACCGCGTTGCGTCCGAAGACATGCTGCGGAAGGCAACGATGGAAATGGCACGCAAGATTGCGTCCAAATCCAGCATGACGCTGGCCACAGGCAAACGCGCTTTTTACGCGCAGCGCGACATGACACTTACCGACGCCTATGACTATGCCTCTGGGGTGATGGTTGACAACATGCTGGCCCATGATGCCGAGGAAGGTATCGGCGCGTTTATCCAAAAGCGTGCGGCCAAGTGGAAGGACGTCTGAGACATGACTGCAAACCCTTACAACACCGATCTGGATCGCAACCCGGCAAACCACCAGCCGCTGACACCGCTCACCTTTCTGGAGCGCGCGGCGACGGTTTTCCCTGATCATACGGCAATCATTCATGGCAAGCTGCGTCGAAACTACGCCACGTTCTATGCGCGCTCAAGGCAACTTGCCTCTGCCCTTGCGAAGCGCGGTATCGGGCGCGGCGATACTGTTTCGGCCATGCTCCCAAACACGCCGGCCATGCTGGAATGCCACTATGGCGTGCCCATGTGCGGTGGTGTGCTTCACGCGATCAACACACGGCTGGACGCACCGATCATCGCGTTTCAGCTTGATCATGCGATGTCAAAAATCGTCATCGTCGACGCAGAGTTCATGCCGCTGATGCAAGAGGCGTTGGCGCTGGCCAAGGTCAGTCCGCTGGTGATCCAGGTTGATGATCCAGAGTATGAAGGTGCAAAGCCAGCGTTTGAAGGGGACGGCTACGAATCCTTCGTTGCAGATGGTGATCCGGCCTTCGCTTGGCTCATGCCCGCAGACGAATGGGACGCGATCTCGATCAACTACACGTCGGGCACAACTGGCGACCCAAAGGGCGTCGTCTCGCACCACCGGGGCGCATATCTTTTGGCGCAAGGCAACGCACTTACCACCTCAATGCGCAAACACGCCGTCTACCTCTGGACGTTGCCAATGTTTCACTGCAACGGCTGGTGCTTCCCGTGGACCCTCTCTGCGATCATCGGCACACATGTTTGCCTGCGTCAAGTGCGCGCCGAACCGATCTGGACCGCCTTGGCCGATGAGAATGTGACGCACCTCTGCGGTGCTCCGATTGTCATGTCATTGATGATCTCCGCACCTGCTGATACTAAGCGCGCGCTTGATCACACGGTGCAGTTTTTCACTGCTGCTGCACCGCCGCCCGAAAAGCTGCTGGCCGACATGAAAACGGCAGGCTTCGACGTGACCCATCTCTACGGGCTGACCGAAACCTACGGGCCAGCCGTTGTGAATGATTGGCATGAAAGCTGGTCGTCCCTGCCCAACGATGAACAGGCGCGTCTTAAGTCGCGTCAGGGCGTGCGCTACCTTCCCCTCGAAGGGCTTGATGTGCTTGACCCTGAAACACTGCACGCTGTTCCGCGCGATGGTGTAACAATGGGCGAAGTGATGTTCCGTGGTAACGTCGTGATGAAGGGGTATTTCCGTAATCCTGTGGCCACGCAAAAGGCCTTTGAGGGCGGGTGGTTCCATTCAGGCGATTTGGGCGTGATCTATCCCGACGGCTATATCCAGCTCAAGGACCGCTCTAAGGACATCATCATTTCAGGTGGCGAGAACATTTCCTCTATCGAGGTGGAAGAGGTGCTCTACAGCTACCCTGGCGTAGAAATTGCGGCAGTCGTCGCTATGCCCCATGATAAATGGGGCGAAACCCCCTGCGCCTTTGTCGAACCCACACAGGGCCTCGAGATCGACACGGTCGCGCTGAGTAATTGGTGCCGTGACAGGCTCGCGGCCTACAAAGTTCCGGGTAAGTTCGTCGTGACGACCATTCCAAGAACCTCAACTGGTAAAATCCAGAAATTCGTCCTGCGTGAGCGCGCGAAAGAACTGGCTACGGTAATTTGAGCCGAACCAAACATTGAAGACCGGACCAATTTAACTTCCTATCGTCGCCTTAAATGCTCGTGTAACACCAGCATTGCAACACAGTCTGTTTGGATCGCAAGCAGCCACTCGAACGTTTTGCAGCATCGGTCACTCTGGGCTTGTAGCTGCCGGTCGCTGCGCGTTGCCTCAAGGTCCGGTTTGCCGTTCTCATCTTCAAGCGATTTAAGGCGGTGGGTGTCAGAAACGTTCATGCCACCGTATCTGGCTTTGAACTTGTAGAACGATGCAGGACTGAGACCGTGCCTGCGGCACACCTCCGCTGTCGGCGTCCCAGCTTCTTGCTCTTTGATCATCCCGATAATCTGGGCTTCTGTAAAACGACTCTGTCGCATTTGTTTGCTCCTTCGAAGGTTGAGCAAACTCTACATTAAAGTGAGGGACGTTTCGGGGGGCAGGTCAGTCGTTATCGGCGTCCCATTCAAAATCGGCGCGCGACCAGGTGCCGTCGGTGCGGGCCCGGCTTTGTCCAGCACAGGAATGTGGGGCCTTTGCGCGCTGCTGCCCATTGGCTACTACGGACGCTATTAAAAACGCTCTCCCTTTGAATGATACTTTCTGAAACATCACAATAGCACATTACGATGCCGCTAGGTTGGGGCATCCACGCCATCAACAAAGCCCCGTCAGACGACTGCGAACCGGCCTCGGTCATCCACCCGTCCTCTTACGAAACCTCGCTAGCAGCGACCAAACCTAGCCGTTATCCGCCGTCCGAGCGGTGATCTCGCCACATCGACCGACCAGTCCCAACGCATCAATCGTGCAGACCCGATAGATGAATGCCCGACCTGCCGACAACGCAATGTCGGTAAATTCTGCATCTTGGAGGAGTGCCGTTCCCGAAATTGGATACTCGGAATTACCCCTGAACACACGGTACCCCTGAACACCCGGTTCTTCAGAGGCGCTCCATGTGAGGGTGATCTCGGTGGTGCTCGCAGACGCTTGCATCAGATCGGTGAGGTCTGCGGTCAGGAAACGGTGAACTGGAATACCCGCCATTTGCCCTTGCAATCTCGCTCCTTCCGGTCCGGTCGCAATTTCAACACGCAAAGGGACATCCGGAGACAGTCCTTCCGGAACCGCGATGGAAAATTCATGCCAGCCTGTGCCTAGCCCTAAGGTCTGCGTCGCAAGTTCAGTGTCACCTTGCAGCATGCGTAGATCGACTGAGGCCTCAAATCCCATATGCGTTACAAGCCTAACCGTATCTCCGGGCAGGGCGATATTCTGTTGGTTTTCGGCCAATTCGACCGGCAGCCCGACTTCGTGAGCAAAGCTCCCGTCTGCATTCTCCCAAAGCCAAAACTCCGGTGAAATAGGCAAGGTAGACACCGCACCTTCGGCGCTTTCAGTTTCAATCATCTCGTCGTTCAACACGACCACATTGGCGGTCGTGCCTTCTTCTACGCGGAACACTTGATCACCGGTTTTCAGGTTCAATCCCCCTGATCCAGAGCGGCTAACCATCCGGATCAATCGCGATGTGATCTCAACGGTCTCGCCATCCGCAATATCGACGAAGTAAACTTTGGCGAGATTGCCGCTGCGATACCGATACCGACCTTCGGGCAATACCAAAACTGGGGTTTCTGCCCTGAGGATACCGGCGATGGAATCTGCCGTTGATGCGGCAACATAGATCACGCTTTCCATGGCCAAAGGTGTTACAATCGCCATGGCCCCCACAGGAAAACCTGTCGTTTCTCCCTGCTCGATTTGTACCGGCCAAACCGTCTCGGCCAAGTCTGCGCGCAGTTCAAACAATCCTTCGGGAACCGCGACCGTGCCATTCTCAGCTATTGGCAAAACCAGCGCACTCTGCGCCGCATCGTGTAATGTGAAATAGAAACTTGCGTCTGCCGGGGCATTAATTCTCAACGCACCCAAGCGCAATTCTGTTTCCCCTACATGATCAAACCGCACGCTCCGCCAAGCAAAACTATCAATACCGTAGACATATTCGCCATCCGGCAAATCTGCGGGTTGATCGCGGGTGATCTGGGCCAGCGGCACATCTAGGGCTGCCTCGGGATCATAGATCGAAATGCGGGGAATTTCGGCCCCTTCTGGCGCACTCACCCTCATTTCATCTGACAAGGCCAAAGTAGGTGCCAGAAGAGCAAGGATTACTGGAGCACCTAACCTCATCTTGACCGCCTCAGAGCGACAGTC